>JBKJPM010000164.1:0-7494 GCA_046595175.1 Gemmatimonadaceae bacterium | reverse complement strand
TGTAGTCGATGAGCTCGGAGGTCGGAGTTCCGGGACCGAACAGCGTTCCGCAGCCTTTCGCCTGCAGCGCGTCCATGTCTTCCTTCGGGATGATTCCGCCGCGGGTGATGAGGATATCGTCCCGTCCCTGCGCCTTCACGAGATCAATTACACGCGGGATCAATGTCATGTGTGCGCCACTCAGGATCGAGAGGCCGATGACGTCCACGTCCTCCTGGATCGCAGCGGTCGCGATCATCTCCGGGGTTTGGTGCAGACCCGTATAGATGACTTCCATCCCCGCGTCCCTTAGCGCAGCCGCAACGACCTTAGCCCCGCGGTCATGTCCGTCCAGCCCGGGCTTGGCGACTAAAACTCTTATCGGTCTCATATACATCGAAAGTTAGTACTTCAACTACAAGTTCAACAGCAATGTGCGGCCTGCGGCCGCGAGAACGTCCGGAGAAAGGCAGGAGGTCGCGGAGAACTGCAAATTCTTTGGTTTACGACATTGACCCATCTACCCGCGATGTCGTTCCCATCAAGGTGCCGTTGTCAGCGCGCTCCGCGCCTCAGCGATCTCGCCGCCGATGGCGGCACCATTATTTCACCGTCGCGGCTGCATTAGCCTTTTCGGGCGACGAGAAGCATTTCGGACGATCGCCGAGCCAGGGCGCGATCAACGCGGCCATCCAGAGCCTGCTCCACAATAAGGCCATGCCGCCGAAACATCTCGGACAGCTGCGACGCGTTGTACAAACGTATGCGATGTTCCCGTTCTCGAATCTTGCCTTTCTCCGACCAGGTAGATCGCACTGTCAGGATTCCGGACAGCTGGTCGAAAGATCGCTGTTGCGCATACAGTCGATTCTTGCCGCCGCGCCACCAGTCTTTTGAAAGAAAGTTTGCCATGATTCCGTCGCGGCTGCCGCCCTGCCATATGAGAACGCCACCCGGTTTAAGCACACGTGCGAATTGCTTTACGACCAGATCATCTTCGTCAGGATGATCAAAGAAACCGAATGACGTAAAGAGATTCAGTACGGCGTCGAATCGTCCGCGCCACCTCGCAGGCATCTTTCGCATGTCACCGACGGTGTAACGCAAATTGGGTCCGGTACCGCGTTTTTTTGCAGTGTTGACGAGAGGTTGTGAGTAGTCCAAGCCGTCTACATCGAACCCTGCCTCCGCTAGCAAATGGGAATGCCTGCCCTGGCCACAAGGAGCATCCAGGATCCGGGCGCCCGCGTGAAGCTCGAGAATATCTACAAGACGCGCGACTTCGCGCCGATCATTTTCGAGACTAAAGAGCGGCTCGTATTCATCGAGATATTTCTGGTCGAAAAATGTTTCCCACCATTCCTTGCGGTCGGTCATGTCACCCGCGCACCAGGCCCGACTGCCCCGGCACAAAGAAAACCTCCTGCCCGACAGAAACCGTCCCGATGCCAACTGCGGTCCCGTATACACCGGCGATGTTGTTGTTACGGCGAACGACAGACTTCATGACGCGGGATTCCTGTCGAGCACTATCGGGATCCAGATTTATTATCATGCACCTCAAGTCTCCCGCCGTCACGGCTACTCGGACATCTGAATTGTTACCGAACCACAGCGTGCCGCCAACCCACGGATCCTCTCCGAACTGAGCAGGCTCGGCAGTCTCTATTATGATATTCGGGCGAAACCTCCGGGAATCCATAGGAACGCCGGCATCCTGACAGATGTCTTCAATTGTCGCCGTGGTAATGACCGAGATATTGGCATCGTCGAAAATTCCATTCCTCAGACTTATGAGCTCGACATCCTCCCCTAAGTGTGCAGCAATTTCTTTTCGAAGCGTCAGCGCTGTCAGCTCGAGCTCCTCGCCCGAAGGGGTTCGCACATGTGTCGGCAGCGGCTCGCCCGAACTATGATCGGTACCAATGGGATGGTACAGCAATAACTCCGGTAGTTTGCTGGCGCTAAGCCATGGAAATCCTGAGCGATCCTTGATGCGCCTGAACGCGAACCTCCGGTCACCGGCAAGGCCGTGCCACCCAAGCTGTGTTGTCGTAACAGATGTGCCGGCCATAGACTTGACGGGGTACCGCACAATCTGGCTAACCACTCCGACTTTATTCACGTACAGAACATAACCTGCTGAACAACCCGTCTATCACGACTTAAGACCGAGTTCAATGCGCGGACGCGCGCATCATATATATCCACGGAATATGAAAGCTCGCATTCAGGCTTTCCGCGAATGCAAGTTCCACAGTCTGTGCGCCGATAGGATTACCGCGAGGCCCCCGGTGACGCCGAGCGCGATGAGGGTCCAGATAAAAAAGAGTCCTCCGGGCGAGCGGGCGACTGCGGCAGTGAACCCGTTGCTTCGATGGATCAGCGGCATGCCTAGCGCTGCGAGCCCGCCAAGGAACATGATCACCTGCCCCACTCTCCGCTCGGCGAGCAGCAACGTTCCGCACGCTACGAGGAGCAGGATGGGCACCACGACAAAGAATAGCCCAGGCCCTCCGCGGTCGAATCCGAGGGCGACGTCCCCGCCGATGTGAAATGGCAGGAGTATGATTGAGAGGAGCGATGCGACGGTCTGCGTGTTCAGCTTCATTTGCGTCCCGGTTGGCTGGTGGGAGGTAGGCTCACCTGGTCGTCTCATACGATGGTCCGTTGGGCCGGGTTTCAACAGGGTTGAAGCACCCACACACCTTGCGAAGCTCTTCGGAAATCATCTCCGGGGCAACAGGTGACGCGGAGCTATCTCACCCTGACCGGCATCGAGAATAGAAGAGGCCTGTTGTTGGCCGCGATGTCGAACTGCAGCGCGCCGGCTTCAGGCAGGGTGAATTCGAAATCGTATGACTCTGACGCAACCCAAGTCCAGTTGTGCTCTCCGCTCGGAATCGTGACTCTCCAATTTTGTTATGAGGCGATGTCTCGAGGCGCATTCTCCAACTCGATTTTCGTCTGCCAAACGCTCGGTTAGGTTGTTGCCGGAGTCTCTGAGCTGATGGCAGAGACTGACGCTCCGAGCTGGTCATGCTCTCGGTCTCTCCGCAACAATTCGCTCGATTTGCTCTCGATCATATGTTCGGCTTCGGTCACGACGGGCAAGAAGACTCGAAAGGTGCTGCCGCGCTGCGGTGTGCTCATGACCGTGACACATCCTCGCCACTCGTTCGCCAGACTTTTGACCGTTGACAGTCCCAAGCCTGTTCCCTTCCCGGGCGGCTTCGTCGTGAACAGCGGTTCGAAGATCCGATGGCGCACTGTGTCGTCGATGCCCACACCGGTATCGGCCACTGAAACCATCGCGTAGGTAAGCGCTCCCCCGAACCCGCTCGGAAGGAACGTGCTCCCGTTTGAAACGGTTCCGGTTTCGATCGTGATGATGCCGCCTTCGGGCATCGCGTCGCTGGCGTTCACAACGAGATTCGTGAGCATCTGCTCAACGTGGCCCGGATCGGAGTCGACGACACCAGTCTCCCCGAGGCGTATACGGACGTCCACGTTCCTGCCGACGATTCGCCGCAACATGCCTTCGAGGTTCTCGACGACAGCGTTGACATTCACCGGGCTCGGTTGCACCACTTTGCCTCCGCGGGCAAACGCCAACATTCGCTTGGTGAGCAGCGCGGCTCTGTCAGCCGAGTGCCTCACCTCCTCAACGTGCTCGCGGACTGAATGGTCGATTGGCAGCTCCTCCAGGGCCATCTCGCTGGAGACCGTGATCGAGGTGAGCACATTGTTGAAATCGTGCGCCATGCTAGCCGCGAACAGTCCCAGCGTCTCAAGCTTTTGCGCGTGCCAGAGCTGTTGCTGAAGTGCATATGCCTTGCGTGCGTAGAGCCCGAATCCCCCGACCAGCGCAGAGGTGAAGCCAAGTGCCACAGCCAGGGCGATCGCGGTCCGCCAGTCGGCCGCCACGAAGTATCCGGCGCCGAACGTGCGCTCGCCGCCGACCAGCAATAGCAGGCTTGTAGCAATTGCGAGCGCAGCAGCGGTGCGGCCGCGATGATACGCCCACCAAGCGACCGGCAGGACGTGCACGAACCAGAGCAGGTGGGACGGAACCCCCACGACAGGTATCAGGAGAGGGTGCAGCACTGGCGCGAAGAATAGCGCGGTTACTGCCCAGCTTCGGTCGGGAATTGCCATACTATAAATCCTCGGAGAGCTGCGAAACGATTGAGAAACTACACGCGTCCTGAGTCTGAGTTCCGCTTGCCAATCCCCGGACGTCGCGCGCCCGAATAATTTTTGGATCCACCGAGTCGGCGCAAAGGAACTTTTCCGCACGGTGGAGTCTTATTAATGCAGTCCTCAACTTGTCCCGGATGGAAATTTGTGGTTAGCGCTAGTTCTACTGGCCGGCTTACTCGGTGAGCCGCTCGCGATACTGTCACTCGCAAACGCTCCTCTGCGCGCCGGTGCGCCGCCGGGCTGGAAGGTTCGTAACATCCGCGGGCAGACCGCTCCGGAAATCGAGATTCGTAACGACGGTGGGGGGCCAGTTCTCAGAATCCGGGGAGCAGGCCGTGCCGCGTGGTTTTACCGTGAGCTTCCCACTCAGCTGGCGGAATCACCGGGCTCGCTCGCTTGGTCGTGGCGCGTGGTGCAGGCCCCCATCGGTGCGGATTTGCGCAATGAGAAGACGGACGATTCGCCGTTGCGCGTTTACGTTGTCTTCGGAAAACCCGGCTTCTTCGGCGGATCGAGCCGCGTCATTTTCTACACCTTCGGCGGCGCTGAACCGGATGACTACGCTCGCGCCAGCTTTGTTTCCGACAAGCTGCACGTAATCCGTGTCGGCGGTCCCCAGGATATCGGAAGCTGGAAGGAGAATGCAGTGAACCCATTTAACGACTACCGCCGGACGTGGCACCGGAAACCGCCGCCCATTACTGCAATTGGTGTGATGCAGGACACCGATCAGACAAGGGCCATGGCCGTTGCGGAAATGCGCCGGCTCGAGTGGCTGCCACAGTGATCGAACAGAAAATGTCAAACGCCAAAGCCTACACGCTGCTCTCCCTGCGACTCTCTTTGGGGCTCCTCATGCTGGTTTGGGGCGTCGACAAGCTTGCCAATCCGTCGCACGGCTTGGTTATCGCGGAGAAATTCTATTTCGGGCTCTTCGGAGCTCCGGCGCTGATGCCGGTGCTCGGCATCGCCGAGATCGTCCTGGGACTTCTCGTGATTCTTGGCCTGGCGCGCCGTTACGTTTACGTCGTTCTTGGCGCCGTCAATGGGGTTACTGTCATTGGAGTCTGGCGATCGGTCCTCGACCCGTGGGGCTGGTATCTTGGGCGTACCAACGTGCTCTTTTTTTCCTCGCTGATCATATTTGCCGGAGTGCTCGTGCTGCTCGCTTTTCGTGACGAAGACCATCTCGTCCTGAGGCGCTGGCGCTCGGATCGTCCCCTCACCGAATGAATCCCGAGACCGATGCAGCTTCGGCTCTCACATTAACCTTACGATATCCAGAACCGGGTAACCCATGCGCTACGCACTGATCGCCTCATGTCTTGCTGCGGGAATTCTGGCCGGATGCAGCTCCGCAACCCCGCCTACGGCGCCCAACGCAGCAATGGTTGATCCTGCCGCTGGCACGCCACCGCCCGCAGGATCAGGTGTCACTGGCAGGTTCGTCGGTGTTGGACATCGCGGAAGCGGCGGCGTCCGATTCGCTGTCGCCAACGGAGTAGGCCGCCTTGACTTTGCCGATGACTTTTCCGTGGAAGGAGTGCCTGGCCCGTTCATCTATCTGAACACCACCAACAACGCCAATACCGGGCGCCCGCTCAGGGTGGCGGCGCTCAAGTCCAATGCCGGCGCGCAGAGCTATTTGTTCGCGGTGCCGCCAGGTGTGAGCTATACCTGGGTCCTAGTGTGGTGTGACCCCTTCAATGTTCCGGTGGCAGAGGCATCGATTCCGGCAACGCCTTGAGCTGAACGTTGCGCTGATCACTAAAAGGTCAACGCGACTCCAGCTCCACGCCGAGACCGTCGGCGATTCGGTTCATGAAAAAGAGGCCGCCAGGCGACCTGGCGACCATAGCAGTGAACCCGTTGCTTCGATGGATCATCGGCATGCCCATTGCTGCGAGCCCGCCAAGGAACATGATGGCATGACCCGCTCTCCGCTCGGCTAGCGCAACGTTCCGCACGCCATGAGGAGCAGGATGGGCACCACGACAAAGAATAGCCCAGGCCCTCCGCGGTCGAATCCGAGGGCGACATCGCCGCCGTGCCATTCGCCTTCGCGGGCGTCGAGGTGAATGGTCAGCAGGCCGGCGGCGAGCGTACCCGCTGAGACTCTATTCTCGTTAATGACGATCTGCTCCACCGGCGGGCCGGAGAATGAAGCGGTCGCGGCCACAACCGCTGCGGCGCTAACCGCGTTCACTGCGTCAATAAGGTTTTGAATCGCTTGTTGAGGAGTAATTACCGGGTTGAGATTCAGCCCTGAAGGAGGAGCAGCCTGGCCGTAAGAATTTCCTCCCCAGCAGGCTACGGTACCATCGGTTTTCAGGGCGCAGTTGTGAAAATATCCTGCGCTGATCTGTGTCACACCGGCAAGTCCAACCGGGACTGGGGTTTCACCGTTCAGATTAGTAGATCCCCAGCACACAACTGTGCCATCTGCTTTCAATGAACAGGTATGTCCGTCTCCGGAACTTATTGCTGCGACGCCAGCTAATCCCGAAGGCGGCAGCGATTCCCCGTAATTGTTCCCGCCCCAACAAAAAACGGTCGTGTCAACCCTGAGCGCACACGTGTGAAAATAGCCCGAGCTCAGGTCAATCACCGGTCCAAGGCCGCCCGGCACAGTCGTCTTTCCGAAAAGATTCAGCCCCCAGCACTGGACCGTTCCGTCTGACTTGCGCGCGCAAGTGTGATGGAGTCCGGCGCTCACTTGTACGACGGAGGAAAGCCCAGCCGGCGCAGTCGCTTGCCCGGCGAAGTTCGCGCCCCAGCACACAACGGTTGCGTCGGTCTTGAGTGCGCAGGTATGGCCGGTTCCGGCCGTCACCTGCACAATGCCCGTGAGTCCGATGGGCGGAGTTGATTCTCCGTTTCCGTTAGAACCCCAGCAAAGCACTGTTCCATCGTCCCGGAGTGCGCAGGTGTGAAAACCGCCCGCACTAACATGAGTCACACTGGTTAGAGCTGGCAGGACCGTAGACTCACTCTGAAGGTTTCGTCCCCAACAGACTACTGTGCCCTCGGCCTTGACCTCGCAACTATGATATCCGCCAGCGCTTACCTGCGGAGCGGTCGACCAGGTGAGGAACGCTTGATTGAGTGGTTTATCAATTGAAACCGCAGAAACTGCTGGCGATGTGGCATTGACGCCTGAACACGCACCAAGAAACAAGAATGCCGAAAAACGGCCAAGCAGCTTAACTCAACGCAACGTTTTCATTTTTGTATCTCCAAGGGCCCACAGGGGAACGCCGCCACAAGGTAGGATTAAGCCAGTCCGGCAGCAAGAACAGATGCCTTCCTATG
>JBKJPM010000131.1:0-5888 GCA_046595175.1 Gemmatimonadaceae bacterium | reverse complement strand
GCCGCAACGGCCGCCTGTTTGTCTTTTGTCGCTTGCGAGATTGAACCCTTGGGACGTCCGCGACGACCGCGCGACATTCCACCGCCGAAGAGGTCGGCCTCTTCGTCTTCCTCGTCGTCATCTTCAGTTTCTACACCCGGCTCAGCTTCCTCATCGTCATCATCCACGTCTTCGGCGCTGTCCCAGAGGCGGTCGCTATGATCTTCATTTATCGCCCAACCGCCATCTTCGTCATCGTCGTCGTACGAAGGGCGTCGGCCGCGACCAAATCCGCCAAGATCATCTGAATCGTCGTCGTCGGCGAATTTAAAAGTTCCTCTCACATCATTACCACTCGGCATGACACTCCCTCCTTAAAATGTTCCCGCGAATACTCTCAGACACGAAATGCGCTGAGACGCGCTGCACGACGCGTGCCTTGTGCCGGAGTTTTTCCGTTTGGTAGACCGCGTTGCGTGTACATCCGAATACGCACCTCGCGCCGCGCAGTCAAGTAGCTGATTTTTTTGAACTTTTAGCTATCTGTTTTTGGGCCGTGTTTCCGGCGTACAACCGTTTCCAGGGCACCGAAAACACGGGTGTCGAGGAGCTTTCCACAGTCATCGCGGAGGTGATCAATCGCCTCGAGCGGCTGAAGAGGGTCGCGGTAGGCGCGCTTGGATGTCAGGGCGTCGAAGGTGTCCGCGGCTGAGAGGATTCGCCCGCCGAGGGATATCTGATCTTCGCGCAAGCCAGCGGGGTACCCGCTGCCATTCCACTGCTCGTGGTGATCCTGCAGGTAGCGCAGAGCTGGTCCGATATGAAACAATGGGGCAAGAATATCCACACCAATTCGAACGTGATCCTTGATGTGCTCGAACTCTTCGCGGGTCAGGGACTCAGGTTTATTAAGGACAGCCTCCCGGATTCCGATCTTTCCAACATCATGCAGTCGTCCGGCAAGTCGTATGTCGTCACATGTGGTGTCATCGAGGCCGAGCTCCAGCCCGATAAGGCCAGCCATCTCGGCGACGCGTTGTGAGTGGCCGCGAAGGTAAACGTCCTTCGCCTCCATGGCGTTGATCAGCGTCTCGGCGATGCTGACCGTCATCCGCCGGAGAGATTCTTTTTCCTGTTCCAACTCGGCGGTGCGAAGCTTCACCTCTTCGCGGATGAGCAGCTCGAGTCGCTTTCTCTCCATAGCATCGGCTCTTTTTTGCAGAGCCCGCTGCACCGCGTGTTCGAGGTCCGCGAGCTCAACGGGTTTCATCAGGTAATCAATCGCGCCATGCGAAAGAACTTCGCGGGCTGTGCTTGCATCATTCACGGCCGTCAGCATTATGATGGCGAGATCTGGGTCACGTTCGATCGCCTGTGGGACGACATCGACTCCGGTCATTCCCGGCATCCTTACGTCGCAAAGCATCAGCGAGTATCCACCTTTCGCAATTTCGTCGAGCGCTGCCTGCCCGCTGCCGGCACCAGTCACGGTAAAGCCGCGGTTTCGCAGAAATCGCATCAGCGCTGTGCGGATGGTGTCTTCGTCATCAACAACCAGGGCTTTGTGCGTCTGGGCAACGGCTTCAGTCGTCAACAAATTCCACCTTGACGGGACAGGTGATGATGCCTGAATCAACGCCGCGCTGCAATAGTTGGCGAATCGCTTCGCGGCCCCGATCCGTGTAATCCAGGGTCCAGGCGTTTACGTACATGCCGACGAACTCATCGGCCTTGCTGCGATCCAACCCTCTCGCGTACTGCATTGCGTGGTCGAGAGCCTTTTCTCGGTGATCGAGTCCGTAGGCAATGCTTGCTCTCAGGTGCTTTGACACCTTCTTCTGCAGCTCTTCGCCAAGGTCTTTCCGAATTGCGTTTCCACCCAATGGGAGCGGAAGGCCGGTTTCGTTGAACCACCATTCGCCGAGGTCGGCGACCAGGTGAAGCCCCGAGTCCTGATAAGTGAGCTGTCCTTCGTGAATTAGTACGCCTGCATCTACTTCGCCGGACGCGACGGCTTCCTCAATCCGATCGAATGCCATATCAACCGGCGTGAATTCCGGGGCGTACAGTGTGAGCGCGAGGTAGGCGGTGGTGAGCTTTCCCGGAACTGCAATGCGAAGACCCTTCAGTTCATCGCGCATCATTGGATTCTTTGCGACGATTCGTGGGCCGTATCGATCGCCCATCGATGCGCCGTGCTGGAGCAGCGCGTATTTGTCGGAAAGGTACGCATATGCGTGAATGGAAACTGCGGTTACGTCCAGTTCACCGCGCATCGCTCGTTCATTGAGCGACTGAATGTCCTGAAGCTCGTGGATGTAGGTAATTCCTTCAGTATCGATCTTGTCATTCGCCAGCGCGTAGAACATGAACGCGTCGTCGGAGTCGGGGCTATGCGCGAGATGTATGGTTGTCATTTAACGTTTTGGACCGGCGGATCGCGCCGCGGCCACGGCGCGTTTGATGTCGTCTTCGTGGCGATTGTATTCGGCTTTCTTTGTGGCAAGCTCGGTTTTTTCCGCGGCCAGAAGGCGGCGATTGTATTCAGCTTTCTGCGCCGACTGCGACAAGAGGTCAGCTGCGCGAGCGGCGAGAATTAATCCGAGGAGGTGCGTGGGGGTGTTACCCAGAATCGTGTCCGCCTGCGCGCGGGCCACGTCGAGCTGTCCTGCAACTTCGGCGATCCGGCCCATGTCGTATCGCTGGTCTGCAGTCAGCGGTTCAAGCATCTGATAAGCGGTGAGCGCCATTGGCGCGAAAAACTGCACGCTGTCTGCTTTTCCTTCGCTGTTGAGAATCATTACACGGGTGTACAGCCGTTCCGCTCTCTCCTGAGGAGAGAGCGTTGAAATATCCGGTGCCCTCACATTCGCATCACCGCTACGGGGGTCGCGGTCATCCAGCCCCGCCTGAGGCAGAGCATTCTGTGGAGCATCCAATGTACTTCCGCGAGATGCATTGAAACCGCGGCCTGCCAGTGTGGCGAGAGCCGCAAGAAGTGCGAGTGCAGCAATTGCCCAGGGAACGAGAGATTGTTTTTCCTTTCGCGACCCCGCTGTTGCGACCGGCTCGGGTGGAGCTGGCACTTCCGATCCGCGGCCAACCCGCTTACCACAGCGATGGCAAAACAGTGCGCCAGGACTCAGTGCAGCGCCACACTCAGTACAGGATAGATTCGTAAGAGTGGCCCCGCAGTTGGTACAAAAACGTCCCGTCGCGGCCTCGCCGCATACGGGACATTTTTCGATTTCAGTTGAAGGCAAAGTCATGCCTAAAGTTACAAGGCTACGGCACGCTCCGCACTTGGCGACCTAAACCGGAAAGAGCATTTCGCGGTACTTGGGAAGCGGCCATACTTCATCGCTCACAGATACTTCCAGAGCATCGCAGCCGTTGCGAACAGACTGCATGCGATCGGCTCCTTCAGATGTAAGGAGCTTTGCCTGTTTCTCGGGCGCGTCGTGCATGCCCTCCGCGCTGTCTATGACTTTCACCAATTCACCCAGATTTTTCTCCAAATCCTGGATCATCCCGCCAATTCGATTCGCCGCTTCCACCTGTGGCAAAGGTGAGATTCCGGCAGCCTTCCCCTGGGCAGCCGCCTTCGCAAGGCTACCGGAATATTGATATGCAGCGGGAAGGATGAGTGTGTTTACCATCTCGCGGATGGTGTGCAGCTCGATGAGCATGTCCTTTACATAGCGCTCGACTCGTATATGAAAGCGCGATTCGAGCTCTTCCTTACTGAGAATGCCAAGCTTGGTGAAAAGTGCGCGCGACTGTTTGGTGATAAGCTGCTCGAGTGCCTCTGGCGTCCGGCGCAGGTTAAGCAATCCTCGACTCGCAGCTTCTTTCACCCACTCATCGGAATAGTTGTTTCCTTCGAAGCGAACGGGCGTGCTCTCCTTGAATGCTTCACGCACAACTTCAAGCACCGCGTTGTCAATGTCTTTCGTCTCCTTCATTGCGGCACGCAAGCTATCGGTGATCTCTCCGATGGCTTCTGCGACGGCGGCGTTGAGCAGCATCACCGGAAATGCAATTGAAGCCGACGAGCCGACCGCGCGGAACTCGAACTTCGAACCTGTGAAGGCGAAGGGCGACGTTCGATTGCGGTCGGTGTTGTCTCGCTGGATTTCCGGAAGCTTTGCAACACCCAGCTTGATCATTTCCTGCTCGGCGCTTGCGGAGCTCTTTCCCGTTGCGATCTCTTCGATGACGCGGGTCAGCATCTCTCCCATGAAAACGGATATGATCGCGGGTGGTGCTTCATTTGCCCCAAGCCTGTGCTCGTTTCCGGAAGAGGCAATTCCGGCGCGCAGCAGACCAGCGTGCTTGTGGACGCCCTTCAGAACCGCCGCGAGGAACAGCAGGAAGCGAAGATTTTGATGCGGGGTAGTTCCTGGTTTGAGGAGATTGAATCCATCCATCTCGTTCGAATCAGAAGCAATAGACAACGACCAGTTGCAGTGCTTGCCGGAGCCATTGATTCCCGCAAATGGCTTTTCATGTACCAGCGCCTGCAAGCCGTGCCTCAGGGCGACTCTGCGCAGCGTCGCCATGACGAGTTGGTTGTGGTCTACCGCAATGTCGGTTTCTTCGAAGTACGGAGCCATTTCAAACTGGCATGGCGCGACTTCATTGTGTCTTGTCGTAATAGGCACGCCGAGGCGATACAGCTCGAACTCCGCTTCGGAGATGCAGGCCTGCACGCGTTCGGGAATTCCACCGAAGTAGTGATCTTCGAGCTGCTGTCCACGCGGCGGCGGCGCGCCCACAAGGGTGCGTCCGCCCATAACCAGGTCGGGGCGCATGGCGAAGTGGGTGCGGTCGATCAGGAAGTATTCCTGCTCTGCGCCAAGCGTTGTGAAGACGCGCTGCACTGACTTATCGCCGAGCAGTTCTAGAAGCGCGATCGCTTTTTCCGAAAGAACATCGGAGCTTCGCAGCAATGGAGTCATTTCATCGAGTGCTTCTCCGTTGTATCCGATGAATACCGAGGGAATGCACAGGGTGCGTGCTCCGGTTGTTTCAACAATGAACACCGGGCTGGCGGGGTTCCACGCGGTGTATCCGCGTGCTTCCCAGGTGGCGCGCAATCCGCCCGACGGAAAACTCGAAGCATCTGGCTCACTTTGAATCAGCTGCGACGGGGTGAACGACTCCATCGGCTGACGGTTGTCATCAAAGGAAAAGAAGGCGTCGTGCTTTTCCGCAGTAAGGCCGGTTTGCGGCTGGAACCAGTGGGTGAAGTGTGTGACACCGCGAGAGATCGCCCAATCCTTGATGACCTGTGCGACGGTGGGAGCGACCGCTATGTCGAGCTTCTTTCCCTGCCTAATCGAAGCTACGAGGCTCGAGTACACGTCTCTCGGAAGCTTGTCGCGCATCTGGCGTGCGCCGAAAGTGTTTGTTCCGAAGTATTCGGACGTCGGGATCGGCACTCCCTCGTCGGTCAGTCCGGGAGGAATGCGAACGGTGCGCGCTGCGATCTCGCGGAGGGTGTCTTTTCGGCTAGCGCTGGCGGTCATGTGGTCAGAATTGAGGTGACTAGGGAACTGTGCATATTACGCATGAACTAACGCAAAAAATGACCCAAATAAGGACAAAAGGCAAGAAATGATGTCAAAACCATGCTCAATTTGCACATCACGAGGCTCGGGTTTACTTTCCTTCCAATGTCAAAAACACACATCTCGCTACCGGATACGGCCGGAGCTAGTCCTAAGGAAATTCTGGGCCTGGCCGCAAAAAACAACGTTCGGTTCCTTAGACTGCAATTCACGGACATTCTTGGAATTAACAAGAACGTGGAGATCCCGGCCTCTCAATTCGAGAAGGCGCTGGCGGGCGACATGATGTTCGACGGCTCATCTATAGAAGGGTTTGTCCGGATTGAAGAGTCCGAC
>JBKJPM010000304.1:0-9528 GCA_046595175.1 Gemmatimonadaceae bacterium | reverse complement strand
GCCGCACGCGGAGCAGGCGGGAGTCGCAAAGTGGCTCCAGAATCCGGAGGGTATTGTCCAGTTCCGAAAGGAAATGGACGACAAGCTGCAGCTGCGGCTTTTGGCAGTGTACGAGGGTTTTGCCAACTTGCGTGCGGATGGCTACCCGGTGGACTGCATCAATCCCGAGGGCGCGATCTACGTGTCGCTTCAGCTCAAGATCAAGGGCAGGAGCATCGACGGAAAAGTTCTGACGAGCAACGAAGAAATTCGATCAGTGCTGCTCGAGAAGACCGGAGTCGCGATCGTTCAGTTTCAGGCGTTTGGGCTGGCGGAGGATTCAGGATGGTTTCGTTTGTCCGTTGGTGCCGTCTCAATGGAGCAAATTGCTGAAATGTTTCCGCGCATTCGCGCGATGCTCGACAGCTTGACGTGATCCGGGACTATGCCTTTGGAGCAGCATCGAGGCTGGCCGACGCATTTGAATGAGCTCGTCGAACGAGGGTAAGAATCGTATAGACGGCCACCGGTTCGGCAGCCTGATTAGTCACTTCTACGTCCCATGCAACCACGCCCTGCGGCTCGCCTCCTTCCGGCGTGTCCTTCGCAGTTTTCTGCTTGCAGGTGAGCCGAACCTTGATCGTGTCCCCGATGTATACCGGCTTAAGGAACCGAAGACTCTCGAGCCCATAATTCGCGAGCACCGGGCCCGGCGCCGGATCCACGAAGAGACCAGCGGCCGCTGAGATAACGAAATACCCATGCGCAACGCGAGCGCCGAAAATCGGCGACGCCTTTGCTGCCGCTTCGTCCATGTGCGCGTAGAAATAGTCGCCGCTGATGCCCGCAAAGTCGGATACGTCTTTCTCTGTAACAGTGCGCGTACCGGTGATCAGGGTTTCGCCAATCTGCAGCTCATCGAAACTCTTTCTGAATGGATGGACAGTGTCCGTCTTCTCGGCAGAACCTTTCACCCATTCATTCGAGACGCGCGTCAACGTTGTCGGTGAAGCCTGGATTGCTGTTCGCTGCATGTAGTGCAGTGCCCCGCGCACGCCTCCCATCTCTTCGCCACCACCGGCGCGTCCAGGTCCACCGTGCACGAGTTGCGGAAGCGGCGAACCGTGGCCAGTTGATGCCTTCGCGCTGTGTTTGTTGAGAACCATAAGACGGCCGTGGTAGGGCGCGACGCCGAGCACCACGTCCCGCGCCACGTTATCGTCGGCGGTAATCAATGAGCCTACGAGACTCCCGCGCCCGAGCTTCGCGAGCTCGATGGCTTCGTCCACGGACTTGTAAGGAAGAATTGTATTGACGGGGCCGAAGGCTTCAATATTGTGCGGCTCCTTTTTGCCATGCGGGTCATCGCAGTACAGGAGGGTTGTCGGGAAAAAGGCGCCGCGCGACTTATCCGCTCCAACCACAGCGAATCCATTCGGATCGCCGTAAACTCGTTCCGTGGCTCTCAACAGCGAATCTACGTTGCGCTGTACCTCTGACACTTGCCCTTTTGCAGCAAGTGGGCCCATCCGCACTCCTTCAACTGTAGGATCGCCGATTTTCACGCTTTCCAGTCGTTTCTGCAAAGCTGAGATAACGTCCTGCACCATTGCTTCGGGAACCAGCGTGCGTCGAATGGCCGTGCACTTCTGGCCGGCCTTTGCGGTCATTTCCCGTGCAACTTCCTTAATGAAGATTTCGAACTCTTCGCTGCCAGGCGGAGAGTCGGGGCCGAGCATGGAGAAATTGAGCGAATCCGCCTCCACGTTGAAACGAATTGAATTCTCCAGAATGGTCTGGTTGGATTTGAGCTTGAGCGCTGTAGACGCCGAACCGGTGAACGTCACGACGTCCTGACAATCGAGATGGTCGAAAAGGTCGCCGACGCCGCCGACGATCAGCTGCAGTGCTCCTTCCGGAAGGATCTTCGATTCGATCATCGCGCGTACGACGCTTTCGGTGATGTACGAGGTCACCGTTGCGGGCTTGATTATCGCGGGCATTCCCGCGAGGAAGGTCGGCGCAAGTTTCTCCAGCATTCCCCAGCACGGAAAGTTGAAGGCGTTGATGTGAACCGCAGTTCCTTCCATGGGTACGCAGATGTGGCGTGCGACGAAGCTGCCATCCTTGGAAAGTCCCTCGACTGCCCCTTCCATATAGAAGCGTTCGTTCGGGAATTCACGGCGGCCCTTGCTCGAGTAGGCGAAGAAAGTCCCGATTCCTCCATCGATGTCTATCCAGCAGTCTGCCTTTGTGGCACCGCTCGCTGCTGAAGCGGCGTAGAATTCGTCCTTCCGCTCCATCAGGTACTTGGCCATCTGCTTGAGCAGGGCCGCTCGCTCGTGGAAGGTGAGCTTTCGCATGGCGGGGCCGCCGCGCGTTCGCCCGTATTCCAGCATGCCCCCGAAGTCGAGACCTTCGCTCGTCGCTTCGCCAACCTTTTCGCCGGTGACGGCGTGGAATAGCTCAGTCGGCTTGCCAGTGCCTTCAGCCCACTCGCCCATCGCATAGCTTCTCAGCTTCGTCACTCTATTCTCCGTCCGTGCGCGCGTCGGTTTCGCGCCACGTCTTGTATGAGGTTGTCTGCTTGGGACGACTGGCCGGCACTTCGCGCAGCGGGTCGCAGGCTTTCAGGGTTCTTCGCAGCGCGCCAGGAAGCTGCTGATACAATCGGGTTCCTTCGGATTTCCACGCGATCATGTCGTCGCTTACATCCTTCACGATCCTGGCTGGATTACCCACGACGACTTTCCGGCGGGGAATCACCATTTCTGCTGGAACGAAACAGAGCGCACCGATGATGCACTCTTCCCCGACGACAACATTGTCCATGATTACGGCATTCATTCCAATAAGGCTGTTTCGTCCGATGCGTGCACCGTGTACGACTGCGCCATGGCCAACGTGCGCGCCGGCCTCCAGAAGGACAGTGACTCCTGGGAACATGTGGATGGTGCAGTTTTCCTGAACGTTGCATCCGTCTTCAATTACAATTCCGCCCCAGTCACCGCGAATCGCAGCACCCGGACCCACATACACATCGCGCCCGATGATAACGTTGCCGGTAACAGTCGCATTCGGATGTATGAACGCGCTCTCGTGAACTACCGGACGAAAACCTTCGAACTCGAAAATATTGCCGGTAGGCGGCGTCATTGTCAGACGCGCTCTAGTACCGTGGCCATTCCCTGGCCGACGCCGACGCACATGGTGCAAAGCGCGTATTTCTTGTCAGATTTTTCCAGCTGGCGCGAAGCCGTGAGCAGGAGCCGCGCCCCCGACATGCCGAGCGGGTGGCCGAGCGCGATGGCCCCACCATTCGGGTTTACGCGAGGATCGTCGTCCTCGAGTCCCAGCTCGCGCAGAGACGCAAGCACTTGCGCCGCGAACGCTTCATTGAATTCCATGAGATCGATCTTGTCGAGCGTCAGCCCCGCAAGGCTCAAAGCTTTTCGAACTGCAGGGACTGGCCCCATTCCCATAATGCGGGGCTCCACGCCGGCAGCCGCGGTCGCAACGACCCGAGCGATTGGTCTCACGCCGAATTCCTTGACCGCATTATCCGAGAGTACGTACATGGCGGCGGCTCCGTCATTCAAGCCCGAGGAATTTCCAGCAGTGACCGATCCCTTGCCGTCGTGACGGAATGCAGGCTTGAGTTTCCCGAGGGCTTCAATGGAAGAGTCCGGCCGAATGAACTCGTCCTGTGTAAATGGCACAGGCGGAATTTTTGCTTTGCCCGCAGGCAGATTTACTGGCGCAATCTCGGCATCAAAACGGCCGGACGCGCGCGCGGCTGCTGCCTTCTTCTGGGAGTGTAGTGCATATGCGTCCTGGTCGGCGCGCGAAATGTTATATCGCTCCGCTACATTCTCCGCCGTCTCGCCCATGCTGTCGGTTCCGAACTGATCCTTCAACTTTGAGTTGACGAAGCGCCAGCCAATGCTGGTGTCGAATATCTCGACGTTCCGGGAAAATGGCTGCGAGGTCTTTCCCATGACGAAGGGGGCGCGGGTCATACTCTCAACACCGCCAGCGATGAATACGTCGCCCTCACCCGCGCGTATTGCCCGGGCAGCTCCGGCAACCGCCGACATGCCCGAAGCGCAGAGCCGGTTTACGGTTTCTCCGGGAACGCTCTCGGGAAGTCCCGCGAGCAGCAGTGCCATACGCGCAACGTTGCGGTTGTCTTCGCCAGCCTGATTGGCGCAGCCGAGGATTACGTCTTCCACTTTCGAAGGATCGATGCTCGGGTTCCGTCGTACCAGCTCCCGAATGACATGCGCCGCAAGATCGTCGGGCCGGACATGGGCCAGCGACCCTCCAAAGCTCCCTATGGGCGATCGAATCCCGTCAACTATGAATGCCTGTGCCATTCCTGAAATCTAGTTAACACGAAGGGCCTGCGATAAATTGCGCTCATGGCTCCTGAACATATTCAGATAGAGCGGGAAGGCGCCGTCTCGGTTGTCACCCTCAACCGACCCGACGTTCTCAACAGCTTCAACCGGCAGATGGCAGTTGAGCTTCGCGATGCCATTCATGCGGCAGCGACCGACGCATCCATCCGGGCTGTCTTTCTGACCGGCGCCGGCCGTGCCTTTTCTGCGGGGCAGGATCTTGGTGATGCGGGCCGCAAACCTGGAGATGACCTGGATCTTGGGGAAATTGTCCGCGAAAGCTTCAACCCGATTGTCCGGGCGATTCGCAAAATCGAAAAACCGGTTATATGCGCGGTGAACGGTGTCGCTGCCGGGGCTGGGGCAAATCTCGCGCTCGCTTGCGACGTGGTGTACGCGTCCAGTGATGCGTCATTCATTCAGTCATTCTCCAAAATTGGGGTGATTCCCGACTGCGGCGGGACTTTCTTCCTTCCGCGAATTGCGGGATTCGGCCGTGCTTCCGCGATGATGCTGCTGGGATCGCGTGTCCCGGCGGCCATGGCTGCCGAGTTTGGAATGGTCTTTCAGGTAGTCGATCCGGCAGAGCTGCGCGAGACCGCGATGCTGGCCGCGCGTACTCTATCGGAGATGCCGACCCGCGCGATCGGTCTGACCAAGCGCGCACTCAATAACTCATACGGACGCTCGTTTGAGGAGCAGCTGAACTTCGAGGAGGAGCTGCAGCGCGAAGCGGGCACAACGCGCGACTTCAAGGAAGGCGTTGCAGCCTTCCTTGAGAAGAGGAAGCCTTCATTTACGGGCGAGTAGATGGCCCTTGGGAGAAATAGTGTCGTCGGAGTGATTGGGGCCGGCGCGATGGGAAGTGGAATCGCGCAGGTTGCAGCCACAGCCGGTCACCGCGTTTTGCTGCACGACGTGAATGCAGACGTCGCGCGCCGCGGCGTGCACGAAATCGGAAAATCGCTCGCGCGTCATGCCGAGAAAAAGAAGATCACCGAGACTGAATCCCAGGCGATACTGGATCGTATCGATGTCGTTTCCGGCGGTGAAGGGAATTTTGCCTCATTGGCGGACTGCGATTTCGTAATTGAAGCGATCGTCGAAAATCTCGAGGTGAAAACGAGAGTCTTTCAAGAGCTGGAGGAGTCGCTTTCATCCGACGCAGTACTCGCCACAAATACCTCTTCGCTTTCCGTGACCGCGATTGCCCGCAGCTGCAAGGGCCCTTCACGAGTACTCGGAGTTCACTTCTTCAATCCGGCTACGGCAATGCCCCTGGTGGAGATTGTGCCTGGGCTGCAGACTGATCCCGCGGTGGTCGCTGCAACCCGGCTTCTGATCGACACTTGGGGAAAGACGACTGTAATTGCATCCGACACACCGGGATTCATTGTCAATCGCATTGCGCGCCCTTATTACGGTGAAGCGTTGCGGATTTTCGAGGAGGGAATTGCGGATCGTCCCACGATTGACTGGGCGATGCGAGAGATTGGCGGCTTTCGCATGGGTCCATTCGAGCTGATGGATTTCATAGGCAATGACATCAATCTCGCTGCGACGACGGCGGTTTTCGAGGCAACATATTTTGATCCACGATACAAGCCCTTTCTGACGCAGCAGCGCCTCGTGGAAGCGGGGATGCTGGGACGAAAATCCGGCCGCGGACACTATGACTATTCTCCGAATGCCGTTCCCACTCAGCCAAACAGGGACCAGCACCTCGGCCGTCACATAGTGAATCGAATTCTTGCAATGCTCATTAACGAAGCGGCTGACGCTGTGGCCTTCAATGTCGGATCGGTTGCTGACGTGGAGCTGGCGATGACAAAGGGCGTGAACTATCCGAAGGGACTGCTTGCATGGGGACAGGATATTGGCCTGAGTACGATCCTTGAGACACTGGAACGGCTGCAGCGCGAGTATGGCGAGGACAGATATCGTCCCAGCCACCTCCTCAGGCGCATGGTGCGCGAGGGGACAAGCTTTATTACAGAATCAACCGGCAATTCCAGATCTGGATGACGACAATCAAGCCTGAACAGTCAACGCGCCCGGACAAGGCCAGCGGTTCGCTGGACTGGCGCCGGATAGCATACGTCGCCCTCGCGTCCCGGATGATGGACGACGTTGAGGAAGCGACCAACAGGAACCGCACGAACGTTCCCAAGGAACATCTCGTGCTTTATCAGTTCTCAGCGCGCGGGCACGACGTTGCCCAATCCATCCTTGGCTCGATGATGACCGGGCGCCACGATGCAGCCGGCGCCTACTATCGATCGAGGCCGTTGCTGCTTTCGCTCGGCCTCGAATTCGAGGACGCGCTCGCAAGTCCGCTCGGGCGTGCGGGTGGGTTCAGTGATGGACGGGACATTGGCGTCGTATGCAATCTCGCGAGCGATAGTGGCGCAATCGTGCTTCCGATGTCCGGTGATGTCGGATCACAGTACACACCGTCGGCCGGCTGGGCGCAATCGATTCAATATCATCGTGACGTCCTGAAGGACAGCTCGTACACTGGCTCCGCAGCTGTGGTTCTTGGGGGAGAAGCTTCGGTTGCAACAAATGGTTTCTGGTCAGCTCTTACTCTGGCTACGACGCTTAGGCTCCCGATGCTCTTTTACATAGAAGACAACGGGCTCGGCATTTCGGTGAAAGGAGAAATGCAGACGCCCGGCGCGAACATAGCGAAGAATCTTCGGTCGTTTGCGAACCTGTTCATTCGGGATGGAGATGGCACTGATCCCGCTCAAACCGCGGTGCTGCTCGAGGAGTGTTTCACCCAGGTTCGCTCGGGAAAGGGCCCCGCGCTCATAAGGCTGACGGTTCCGCGGCTATGCAATCATTCCGGACCCGACAATCAGCGCGGGTATAGAACGGAAGCCGAAATCGCGCAGGACGAGCGGCGTGACCCGCTTCCCAGGCTTCGCGCGCATTCGCTTGCGAATGGCATGTCTGAATCCGATTGGGACGATCTCGAGCGGGAAGTTGAGCGTGATGTGAATCGGGCGCTGGATGCAGCTCGTAAGCGGCCCGCGCCGGAGGCCGCTACGGTCAAGAAGTTCATTTACGAGGAAGAAGAGGGGGCGCGGGAAGCCTTTGGAGGAATGACGCGTGCTGAGCGCAAATCACTTCCTTCGTCACCCACGCCCGCAGAAAACGGGGAAGTTGTTCGATTCGCGGAAGCCGTTCGGAGAACTCTGGCGCGCGAGCTCGAAGTGAATTCAAAGCTGTTGGTGTTCGGTGAGGATGTTGGCCGCAAGGGCGGCGTCCACCTGGTAACAGAAGGTCTCCAAAAAAAGTTCGGCAGTGCGCGCGTCTTCGACACAAGTCTTTCTGAGGAAGGAATTATCGGACGCTCTGTTGGAATGGCAATCTCCGGCCTGATGCCTGTCGCAGAGATTCAGTTCAGGAAATACGCAGACCCTGCGACCGAGCAGCTCAACAATTGCGGAACCATGCGGTGGCGGACAGCAAATCAGTTTGCAGCGCCGATCGTGGTCCGAATGCCTGGCGGATTTGGGAAGGACGTCGGCGATCCATGGCATAGCCTCTCCAGCGAAGTCACATGGGCACACGCGATTGGCTGGCAGGTTTGCATTCCGTCGAATGCGTCTGACGCAGTGGGGCTGCTGCGTTCCGCGATGCGGAGCGGAAACCCCACGATTTTCTTTGAACATCGCTCGCTGCTCATGACGAGTGATGGAAGCTCTCGCTATCCGGGCGACGACTACATGATCCCCCTCGGCCAAGCCAGGAAGATGCGCGAAGGCTCCGATCTTACCTTGATAACATGGGGTGCTATGGTGCATCGCTGCGTTGATGCGGTTGAACAGTTCGCCGATTCAATTGACATGATCGATCTGCGAACGATTGCGCCGTGGGATCGTCAGATGGTCGTCGAGTCGGTCAACAAGACAGGCCGCTGTCTGATCGTTCACGAAGACACCATGACTGCAGGCTTCGGCGCAGAGATAGCGGCCGTAGTCGCTTCAGAATGTTTCTGGAATCTGGATGCGCCCGTGGAGCGGTTGACGGTCGAGGATGTTCCAATGCCGTATCATCCTGTGCTTCTTAATGCGGTGCTTCCGGACTCACCAAAAATCGTGGAGCGTATCGAAGCGTTGCTAGCCGTCTAAAATTGCTTGAAGTAGTCGAACGGCTGTTTGCAGTTGTTGCAGACGTAGATCGCCTTGCAAGCCGTTGATCCGAACACACTTCGTTCCACGGTGTTGCTCGACGCGCAGAAGGGACATTCAATCACCATAGGCGCGCGGGTGAGACTGACGAGGGCGTGAATGGAATCGCCGGTGTGCGGTCCGCGAAGGTGCGGTGGCGCAATTCCAGATTGCCTCAGCTTTTCACGTGCTTGGTCAGTGATCCAGTCGCTACTCCATGCGGGCGAGTAGACCGTACGAATTTCTATCGATTCAAATCCGCGGGCGCGCAGTGTCGATGCAATGTCGCTCTCGATGACCTGCATCGCGGGACACCCGGAATATGTCGGCGTGATATCAACTCGCACTCTGGCGCCGACAACTTCGACGTCCCGCACGATTCCCAGCTCCACGATGTCAAGCGTGGGCAGCTCCGGGTCCTTCACATCTGCAAGCATGCGAAGAACGGCCTCTGCATCCCGCGCAGCGACTACCACTCTGCCCCCGGGTGAGAGCGGGCGACTATCTGCATTTCGGAAAGCAAATGGCCTAGATGCTCGGTGTGCTTTCCGCTGCGTCCGCCGCGCATCATGAAGGCGTTTTCGGGGATCGAGAGACGGGCTTGACGAAGCACTTCATCTACAACCGAACGCCATGGGGCTTCAAGTGACCTGAGGTCGGGCGCTATACCCGAGCCGGCCAGGTGGCCGTCAATGTCATCAGCAGAAAACATTTCGCCGGTGAATCGCCACAGTTCATTCAGCGCACCCTGGGCACGGTTGTGGCTCTCTTCAGTTCCGTCCCCGAAGCGAATCACCCACTGGCTGCTGTGGCGGATGTGATAGCGCGCCTCCTTCACCGCCTTGGCGGCGATGCCGGCGATATCCGCGTTCGAGCTTTTCTGCAGCGCGTCCAGGAGGTGCACACTGAACGCGTCAAATAGAAACTGGCGCATCATCGTGAATGCAAAATCGCCCTTGGGCAGCTCGACA
>JBKJPM010000016.1:0-6865 GCA_046595175.1 Gemmatimonadaceae bacterium | reverse complement strand
GCAGATGCCAGACAAAGGCGCGGCTCATTTGCATAAGCGAGAATCACCGCATCAAACTTTTCGCCGCGCATCCAGCGAGACAACTCCCACCAGCGCGACGGAAATCGAGGCGCCACTTCCTCGAGTCCGAAACAATGTTCGACAAACCGGGAATTTCCGAAAACTGGCTTGAGCGAATCACGCACCAGCACATCGACCGAGTGACCGCCGAGAGCAAGCGCCCGGATGAGCGGCGTCGTCAGGAGCAAATCTCCGAGATGGTCCAGCCTAACGACGAGAATTTTCACAGCGGAGCATCACCAGCGAAGTTCCTTCAATCCGAGCCAGTTTCGCGCATGCTGGGTGAGTCTGACGGAATTCGTTCAGCGCGCGGATAACTCCCGGCCAGTCTTGCTGATAGTCATGCCAAAGAATAATAGCTCCGTTGGAGGCTAACTGTAGAGCTGTCTTGGTATCCTGACAGACATATTCATAGGCATGCGATCCGTCCACGAAGATCAATCCCATGCGTCCCTGATAAGGCGAGAAATCAAAAGTGGCGGAATCTCCAAAAAGCTGGGTGATTTGTTCGCAATATGTCGTCTTGGCGAACTTCGCTCCCGACATCGGCTTATTGACAAAGGCGCTCTCACCAGGTGCCAGCTCGAACTCTGTCTCACCGAGGCCGGCTTGCGGCAGATCGAGAGTGAAGACTTTACTCGGCGGTTTCAGATTGGCCGCGATGTTTAAGGTGGTGCGGCCATCAAAGGTGCCGATCTCGAAAGCTGTCGGCGGATCCGCTTGTCTGGCCAGGCTGGCGATTACGATCAACTCGAGTATGCTGACGTTCCCGCCGCCAGCCAGCGGTTCCAAGAGAGTTAGATCCAGTTTGTTCTCCAGAACGCGTTCCAGCGGTAGAACCGGTAGGAGCTCAGTTTCAACAGGCATTTTCATGCCGAAATGTTGTGCAATCTGAAAAATCAAGAATCGATGACGTTGAGCGAAAACTCCAAAGGTAAAAAGGAACAGGCTCGAGATGCCTGCGTAGAGATACTTGGGAAGAAAGCGTTTCACGGTTCTCACAGCCTTCCATTTCATTCCAAAAGTTCCTTACTCTGCAGCGGGCGGCTCGCCTGTGCCTGTCGCTTGAGGGACATAATAGGCATTGTGATTTCTGCCGCGGCGGTCGTGGTCGACCTCGCGACCTGGTAACTGGTGATAGCCACAATTGCGAAGGAGTGCGTCTACTTGCTCGACCGAGGTGCCGCAGAGAGAGAGATTGTCCGCTACGAGCTCAATGCAAATTCCCTTGAAAGCATTGTGGCGCAAGGCCTCGGCCATCCCTAGCAAGACCTTCATTTCGTAGCCTTCAACGTCAATTTTTGCGATCCAACCTGGCGTCGATGGGTAAGGAAGACCGAGGCGCTGAGTTGCCAGGTCAAACGGGATGACATCGCACTTTGTCAGCGAAGCTCCCGCCAACATGGGATTGCGATCAGTATACGTTTCGACGGTGGCGAAAGAAGAGTGGCCGGTATTGTCGGTGAGCTGGAGAAACTCGAGCCGTTTGTCTTCATCAGAAAGTCCATAGGCCTGTGGATGAATGCGAACAGTGTGGTTCAAAGAGCAAATCTCCGTCAAGCGACGGAAGGACGCGGGATTGGGCTCAAAGGGATAAATGTGAAGGTGTGAAAATGCGGAATGCAGGAAGAAACTGTAAAAGCCGTAGTTGGAACCAATGTCGAAAAAGTGCGTGGCCTCGGAGGCCCACTCTCGCAGAATTCCCGGAGTGGGCGCTTCGAATCGAGTTCCAAACCAATATGTGGTGCGTTGTGTTTCGTCGCGTAGATCCAGGACCGCCTTTATTCCCGGGAATAGCCGAGTCTCAATCGTTGGCGGGAGAGCTTGCAAGATACGGGCAAAAGCGACTGGTCCCAGACGAGGAAATCGATAACCGCAAAGCTGTCTGAATCTATCAATCAACAATTGCCACATGTGGTTAGGCCGATTCAGGATGACGGAACATGAGGGTGGTGGATCGCAAAAGTGCGTTTTTAAGAGAGGGGTGCGATAACTGGCTTGCGACCGAAGAGGCTGCCAACGTATTCGCTGACCGAACTTCCCATGGATCGCAAGCCTACCAAAACGATCCACCAGTTGTTGAAACAGATCTGGACGATTCCCGGCACTAGGATGAGTCCCCACAGACCAATTCGCGGGACGAAAAAAATGCTCAGAATAACGATGAGAAGTCCGGAGGCAACCACGGGAATCGCAAACGGGTTGCGGTGCGCGGTGACAGCCAACTCGCGGAAAATGCCATGATGCCCTTCCAAGGCGCCGACACTGAACAGGGCGATCAGCAGCGGCGCGGACAGCAGCGGGGTTTGGGAATGAAACCAACCTTGGATCACTCGGTCGCCGAAGAGAATGGCCATGGTGGCCAATCCGACGTAAACGATCCAATACCAGCGCATTCGCGGGAAGACCAACCGCCCGATTTCGCGTTCCTTGCCGAGCGCGTGCATCTGAGCGACCAGCGGAATCTTGACGGCGACAAATGACGCGGCGATCGCGACTGCCGCGAGCACCAGTTGCATGCTCAACCCGTAGGAAGCCGTCGCTTTGAGCCCGAGAAATGCGGAGCAGATCAGTGTTCCGAGATTCAACGTCGCGTAAATTCCCAAAGTGACGATGCCGGTTCGCCAGGCCGTCGGCCAAAGTCCGCGGAGCAGCTTGGACGACCAGCGCGATGCGGGCGCGAATTCTTTCGAGCGGGTGAAGTGGTTGAACTTCCAGCGCGCTCCGCTCCGCGAGACAGCACCCATCAGGAAGAAGCCCGCGACCGGCGCGAGCAAGCCGGCACCGAGAAGCAATCCAATCATGATGGTCAGGTAGTTGACGATGAGTCCACACACGAAAACCTGCTGATTCAGCCGCACCTGGTTGATCCCAGAGAGGAGGGGATGCCACATGCCGCTCGTGATGTTGACGAAGATCCCGGCCAGGAAAAGCAGCCAGGCCCACAAGAGCGCCTGAGGATCAGGAAGAGATTGCGTTTTGTGCACGACCCAGATGGTTCCGAAGATGCCCATTAAGGCGGTCACGAGAATCCCGATCCCGCGATAATAGAGCTGCATTGTCTTTACCAAGTCGGCGAGCAGGCGGTAGTTAGGCTCGGGCGAGGCGTCGCTGGTCACGCGTACTGGTTGAACTCCGGTTTCCAGAATCTCTTCCGCACCGGCCCAGAGATAGGCAGTAACGCGCGACATGGTGGGGTAGAAACCGAAATCGATCAGGCTTGCCAGACCCCCGAGGGAAAGAAACACGTACCAAAGTCCAAGCTCCTGTGGGCTGAGCTTGTGCAGTAAGAGGGGAAGAACGAGTAGGTTTCCGCCGGCCCGGATGGCGGTGAAGACAAACGACCAGGCGACCGCCGAAGAGTAAAGACGGCTCCCACCTTTTCTGAGGAGGGCCTTCATGCGTTGGGGCGTCGGCAAATCACGTACATCGCTACGGCAAAATGCCAGTTCAGGATCCGCGCCAATGCCTGTTGTGCGGGTAGCTTCAATCGCATTTTCAGATCCCGGACGTGATAGATGTCATCCACCCCGAACTCCAGCACCTCGAATGCCGCCGCTCGCAGCGTGGCACGCAAGGTCGAAGGCCGGAAATAGGTGAGATGAATTTCGCCGCCGAACTTTAGCGGCTCGAAAGGGCTGCTTTTCGCCTTGCCGAAACGCTGCCTGATAAAATAGTTTTCCTCGTTAGGCACGGCCACCGCCAGGACGCCTCCGGGACGGAGAAGAGTGTGCACCTTGCGGAGGACGGCGCCGGGATCGGGAACATGTTCGAGGACGTGCCAGATGGTGGCCACGTCGAAACTCTCCTCCGGCAAAGTGAGATCGGTGATCTGCCCAAGGTGAACATCGAATCCGCGCTGCCGGGCATAGCTCGCTCCCGCTTCCGAAACTTCGGTCCCGACAACTTCAAATCCGGCCTGCTGCACGGTGGCCAGAAAACGGCCGTCGCCAGTGCCCACATCGAGCAGTCGTCCGTCGCCGACGTAGCCTCGGATGAGATCCAAACGCCGTTCCCACATCGTCGCGCGTGCCGCTTCTTCGTCCTGCCACGCCTCGAACGTGCCTCCAGTGTCGTAGGAACGCGCGATCTCGGCTTGAGTAGGACGAGGATTACGAAAGTACAGGTCGCAGCTTGCACATCGTCCGATATCCGGTTCGACCACCGTCCGAATCTCGTTGCTCCCGCATCCCGGGCAGCCGGCAACTTGTTCAAGGTCGAGGAATTGCGCGTCCATTGTTAAGCCTCTTCTCGGCGAGAGGCGAAAATGTAGGATTCGTCGTGGGGCGTGCGGTGTTCGGCTCGGAATCCGTGCGCGCGGAGTATCTTCATTGATTGGTTGAGGGGAATCGGGCACCAGTGATGGTATTCGCAGGCTAGATCGATCCGCGCCGGCAACTTCGGAAGGCTGGCGCAGATCCACTCGATAATTTCTCCTTCGGCGCCTTCGCAATCGAGCTTGAAAAACGCGTTCTTCTTTCCTGCGAAGTCCAGGCCATCCAGCGAGACGCTTTGCATGGGAATTGCCCGTCCTTCTTCGTGCAAAATGATTCCGGAAGCGCCGCCCGCCCCCAACTCGGAGAAAACCACCGGCCGACCATCCTTGGTCACGGGCGCACGATGCACGATGACGTTCGTTAGGCGATTGAGCGCGACGTTAACGGCAAGCAGGTCGGCGTGCTGAGAGGAAGGCTCAAAAGAATGCACGAGCGCGCTTTTGTGCGTGCTGGCGGCGAGGCAGCTGAAGGCACCAATGTTCGCTCCCACGTCGATGATCACGTCAGGTCGGCGCTCACGAATCCGGTAGACATCTGCGATGGCGGGCTCGAAAATTTCGCCCCAAGTGCGCTGAAGCGGGGCCATCGGTTGAAGCTTGAGCCCGCTGCGGAAATTCAGCGTTTCGATCCGGGCCGAGGAGTCGAGTCTGGCGCGAGCGACAGCCGGCCAACTGGAACACGCGCGCACGGTGGTGGCGAACGTCATGAGCTTTCGCTTCGCGAGGTGCAGAGAAATCATTACTTCGTTCGTTGACGATTGAATTCACCCCGAAGCAACGCCGCCTCGTCCAACGGTCGATAGCATTCGTAGCGCCGCTCGATCGAGACATTGGCCGCGAGCGGGCGGAGAGTTTCCTTCCAGCGCACGGGAAAAGAGGAGCGAAGCTTCGCCGCCAGAGGCCGTCCGGGGCGTTGCTCGGTGTCGTGCGCTTGTCGCCCCGAGTTCTCCCACTGTCGCGCGTAATCGCTCTGTTGCGGTGGTTGAAGAAGAATTTCTCCCGTTGCCATTTTTCGGGCCAAGACAAAAAGGTAAGTTGGTCGGTTGTTCTGCATTTCCACGCGCCCCCCGAATTCTTCGGGATCGCTTACCCGTAGCCAGGTCGACTTTTCCTTGGTCAGAACGACAGGATTCTCAAAGCCGTTTGCCTCGGTAAAGACGCGGAAAAAAAGCTCCGGACTGAATTGGTAAAAGCCGTGCCCGCAGAAGTTGTTTGCGGGACTGATGGCGATGAAATGGCCGCCGACTTCCAGCATTTCCATGCAGTTCTTGATCGCTTGCGGGAAATTGAAGACGTGTTCGAGGCACCCGCCATCGAGGACGGCGGTGTAGCGGCCCTTTAGATTCGGGTCGAGCGGAGCATTTAGGTCGGATACGATCCCGGCACCTTCGTAATCAGAGTTATCTATTGCGGTGACCTCGTCGGCGCCCAAAAACTCAAACCACTTCTCCGCATAACCCTCCGAGTTGGCGAGAAAGCTGTGCGCGGATAGTTTCGCACCGCGCAGGTCGAGGAGGCTTTGCAATTGGGCGATCTCGGGAAAGAAATCCTGCCGCCCCAGCATGGCGGTCTTACGAAAGGAAACTCCAGCCGCGTGGGCGGCGAAGAGAAACTTCGTTCCGTCGCTATCGAGACCCATCGGTTCTTTCGAAAATGAGGATGTTTTCCGCGAAATGGTCGGGCAAATCGCGATATCTCTTTGTCTCGGACGCAAGAACGAAATCGCGTTCTTTCATCAGGCCGATCCAATACTCGGGCTGCTGTTCATTTAGATGTCCGAGGCCGCCTTGACCCGGGCGCGCGGCAGAAAGAAGGATTCGATCGCTGTGGTTTGTCAGGGTCTCGAGCAGAGCCGACACGCAGCGAGGATGGATGTGCTCCGCGACTTCGAAACACCAGACGAGATCGAAATTTTCCCCGAGCCGGATCGGTTCGTTCAGATCGTGTTGCTGTATCAGAGATCCGTGGCGCGCGTTGGAGATCGCAAGCGCGGAGCCCTCCAGCCCGCGCACGGTGATTCCTTTGCTCTTGAAATAATCGAGGCTGATTCCGGTTCCGCAGCCTACGTCGAGAACGGAGCGCGGCTGGAAAAGCTCAATCGTTAGGTCGAGGATTTCTTTCGGGAAGATGGAACACATCGGCATTTCTTCTGCGCGAGTGAAGATCGAGTTTTCCTCAATGGTGCGGGGCGGGCTTCCATCAGCGACACGGTCCTGGATTCTGACTAGCACCTGATAGCAAACGTGGCCGAGGCGATATGGCAGTGAGTTGCGGGGTAGAGCACTCTTGAGTTGCACTCGTAAGCGGGTCAGCCACATGCCTGTCATGTGCAGTAATCCTCCCCGAGGAAGAGCGATGATTTACTTCCCGCCACGTGCAGAAAATCAGAGTCGGCGAGTGCTTGTTCGAAGGTGGCGCGTTCCCGCCGGAAGGCGGCACGCCAAAGTGGTCGCGGAAACCAGTCGATTGTTAGGGCCGCGGCCTTGGAGCGGAACAGAAAGGGCATTTGTCGCTGGCTC
Source organism: Gemmatimonadaceae bacterium (assembly GCA_046595175.1). Taxonomy (GTDB): domain Bacteria; phylum Gemmatimonadota; class Gemmatimonadetes; order Gemmatimonadales; family Gemmatimonadaceae; genus UBA4720. The sequence continues at coordinate 10 of JBKJPM010000016.1, read as the reverse complement.
ACGTGCTGGC
>JBKJPM010000294.1:0-3993 GCA_046595175.1 Gemmatimonadaceae bacterium | reverse complement strand
ATAGCGGAAGGTCTGGCGCAGCGAATTGTTAACGGCGACGTCCCGGAAAGCCTGAAGAACAAGCAGCTGCTCTCGCTCGACATGGGCGCTCTCATCGCTGGTGCGAAATTCAGGGGAGAATTTGAAGAGCGGCTGAAGGCCGTGCTCAAGGAAATTGTCGAAGGTGACGGACGCTTCGTCATCTTCATCGACGAAATGCACACAATAGTGGGCGCTGGAAAAGCAGAAGGTTCGATGGACGCTGGCAACATGCTCAAGCCGATGCTTGCGCGCGGTGAGCTGCGTGTGGTCGGCGCGACAACGCTCGACGAATATCGTAAGCACGTAGAAAAAGACCCTGCTCTGGAGAGGCGTTTCCAGCCGGTTTATGTTGGCGAGCCTTCGGTTGAGGATACGATTGCAATCCTGCGGGGACTGAAGGAGCGGTACGAGTCGCATCACGGCGTTCGCATAACCGACGGGGCGGTTGTCGCAGCCGCAACCCTGTCGAACCGCTATATCGGCGACCGTTTTCTCCCGGACAAAGCCATCGATCTTATCGACGAAGCTGCGTCGCGAATGAGAATAGAGATCGACTCGCTTCCGCAGGAGATCGATGAGGTTGAGCGCCGGGTAATTCAGCTTGAGATCGAGCGTCAGGCGCTTGCCAAGGAAAAAGACAAGGCATCCATTGAACGCCGCAAGAATATCGAGCGTGAACTCGCGGAGCTGCGCGAAAAAGCCTCGGGAATGAAATCGCAGTGGCAGGCCGAAAAGGAAACGCTTAGCGCTGTCGGCAAGATCAAGCAGCAGATCGAGCAGGCGCGCACCGAGGCAGAGCAGGCTACCCGCGCGGGTGATTTGGGTAAGGCCGCCGAGATTGCGTATGGAAAGATTCCGCAGCTCGAAGAACAGATGCGCGAGGCGGAATCACAGCTGGCCAGCAAGCAGGAAGGCGGACGGCAGTTCCTGAAGGAAGAAGTAACGGCGGAAGACATTGCCGAAATCGTTGCGAAGTGGACGGGAATTCCCGTGTCGCGCATGATGGAAGGCGAGCGCGAGCGGCTCACGCGGCTGGAGAGCCTGCTGGCAAAGCGCGTTGTAGGACAGGAAGAAGCTGTTCGCGCGGTTGCAAATGCAGTACGACGTTCGCGCGCGGGACTTCAGGATCCCAAACGACCGATCGGTTCATTCATTTTCCTTGGGCCAACGGGAGTCGGCAAAACTGAAACCGCGCGAGCGCTCGCGGAATTTCTTTTTGACGACGAGCAGGCGATGGTGCGCATCGACATGTCGGAGTACATGGAAAAGCATGCGGTTGCCAGGCTCATTGGCGCGCCTCCGGGATACATTGGCTACGACGAAGGTGGGCAGCTGACCGAAGCGATTCGTCGGCGACCGTATTCCGTCGTTTTGTTCGATGAGATCGAGAAAGGGCATCCGGATGTGTTCAACATTCTTCTCCAGATTCTCGATGATGGGCGGTTAACGGATTCACAGGGCAGGACTGTGGATTTCCGGAACACTGTGATAATCATGACCTCGAACATCGGTGGTTCGTTCATCCTGGAACATGGCAAGGACGACTGGGCCGTGATCGAAACTCAAGTCACAGCCGCACTCAGGCAGCATTTCAAGCCGGAGTTCCTCAACCGTGTGGACGACATCATCATCTTCCGTCCTCTTTCGATGGAGCACATCGAGCATATCATAGAATTGCAGCTCAAGCATCTCGACAAGCTGCTGGCTGATCGGAAGATCACCATCGAGCTCACGCCTGAAGCGCGACACGTGCTCGCAGAAGAGGGATACGACCCTGCGTTTGGCGCGCGCCCACTCAAGCGCGTTATCCAGAGAATGCTGCAAAATCCGCTGGCCTTGGCAGTGCTCGAAGGCAACTTTGGCGAGGGCGACCACATTCTCGTAAAGGTTGACTCGAACGGCCAGTTTACGTTCGACAAAGCGGGACAGGCGGCAGCCGCGCGTTAATGACTGGTCCAACTGGATTGACTGCGAGCGGGCGCGACGAGGCGTTCATGAAGAACGCACTCGATCTCGCCCGTGATGCAATGCGTCGGAATGAGGTTCCGGTCGGCGCACTTATCGTTCGCGGCGGCGCTTTGCTGTCGAGTGGGGCGAACAGGACTGTGCGGGACCAGGATCCTACGGCACACGCAGAGATTCTCGCCATCCGCGAAGCAGCGCTCAAGCTCGATCGCTGGCGATTGGACGACTGCACGCTGTATGTAACGCTCGAGCCGTGCGCGATGTGCGCGGGGGCGATCGTTCTCGCCAGAATCAAACGTGTTGTGTTCGGAGCCTGGGATGAGAAGACGGGGATGGCGGGATCGGTCGGAGATCTGCTTCGGCATTCGAAGTTGAATCATCAACCGGAAGTCTGGGGCGGGGTAATGGGAGAAGAGTGTGCGGCGGTACTAACAGATTTCTTTGATAGCCAGCGAACTGCTGAATTGCTTGCTCGGCCATCGCATTGATGCCGCCGAGCAAGTTCATTAGCCACCACGCTCATAGCCCGCGCTGCTCGTGTGAGGAATCACTGTGCCGAACGTAAGACTGATAACGCTCGGTAAGCCTTCCCTTTGGGTTGGCGGCGAGCGGGCTAGCCTTGGAAGGAAAGACATTGCGCTGCTTTCTTATGTCGCCATCAGTCGCACTCCACCCAGGCGCGAATTTCTCGCCGATCTTTTCTGGGGACAATGTGGCCGGGGGCGTAACGGCGGGTTTCGCGCAAAGGTGGAAACTGCTAACCAATCTTACTTTTTCAGATTACCCCCTAAGACTTTGGGCCAAAACCGTAATGCAGGCTCAACGAAAGAATTGGATGCCACTTCAGGTATTTGCCGAAATCGTTACTTGCTTTTGCCGCTTCAGTATTAACGTCCGACTGGAACTGCGACTGGTTCGGGCATGGTTGCCCATTTGACGCGGTGCATGTGGCTTGTGTAAATGACAGTTTTCCATCTCCAAGTGTGGCGACGCCCAAGTCGAAAGAGACCCCAAACCCTTTCTTTGTCATACGACCGAATCCAAGGCCGGCGTATGGGCCAATTTCAGTGGTGTTCTTAACATTGCCCACAAGCCGCACAGTGCCCGCATAGTCATTGTTGCCGATGCGCGTTGTTCCCGTGTAGGTCCCCGTTAGATCGAATTGCGGACGGTGCAGGACGCCGGCGCTCAGGTGGAATGCGTTGGCGAAAGGCGACAATTCGACGCCGATATTCCATATGCTCGAAGGTGTGTCGATGCTGTAACGCTTGTCGGAAACAGTTCCGTCGTAGTGATACTTCGTCACGCCGATGCCGCCGCGAATGGCAATTCTGGAATTGATACCGAGGGCCAGTTCGGGACCGACGCCAAGAGTGCCGATACGAACACCTGCACTTACCTGACAAATCGCTGCAGATGGAATCCCAATCAGGGCGAGAGCAAGCGAAAACATTTTCGTTCTTAACATTTAATATTCTCCATTGTGAGAAGGCCGCTCATCGAAACTGCTTCCTATTTCGCCAGCAACCTCAACGTCCACATTTTGTCCGGGCTCGCCATCGCGGGCGCACCGGACGCGTAGGTTTTCCCATTCGCGGGCGGAGGCGGCGACGCAGTTTCCTTGCATTTCAGAATCGTGGTCTGACCGATCACGGTCTGCTCCGCCATGACGTAGTACACGGCGTATGTCGAGTAGACCGGCAACGCATCTGACGGCAGCGCCCAGGCAATCATCTTGTTGGCGTCCTTGCCGAGCCAACCGCCGATGCGGCCTGTAATGGGAGCAGACGCCCATGCGCCTTGCTGGTGGCCGAAGACGCCGCAGTTGTTCAGCGCCATCAGGAAAAGCGGAGTGCCGGCCGCGTCGCTGAAAATCCGGAGTGAGCGAAATTCGTTGACGCTCCCGACCTTGTATGATTCGATCGTATTCGCGTTGCTGTAGTAAGTGGACGTTCCGCGCGTCAGGTCCCCGAACAACGCGACGGGATCGCTGCCCTCGCCGTTGGT
>JBKJPM010000222.1:0-5336 GCA_046595175.1 Gemmatimonadaceae bacterium | reverse complement strand
TCTGCGAACTCGCGACCCGTTATGATTTAGATGGGATTCAAATTGATTTCGCGCGTCATGTCCCTTGCTTGCCGGTGGGTCGGCAGTGGGAGATGCGTGGGCACATTACGGAGTTCATGCGAATGGTCCGGCTGATGTTGCTCCAAGTGGCTGAAAAGCGGGGGCGCCCATTACTCTTGGCAGCGAAAGTGCCACAGAATCTCGAGGGGTGTCGCGTGGATGGGTTTGATGTTAGGAAATGGGGCGAGCTGCGCTTAGTAGATGTCCTTACCCTCGGTTCGCGCACGATGGACGTAGACGTTGAAGGCATCCGGGCTGCTGTCGGCAACGATGTCCAGCTTCAGCCCTGCTTCGACGATTATCATGCCACCGACGGATATCGTCACGGGTCCATCGAGTTCTTGCGTGGCGTTTTCGCAAACCACTTTCGACGCGGTGCCGACAGTGTGGCGACCTTTAACTGGTCGAGTGGCCCGCCTGACGTACAGAAATTCCTCGGTTTACCCCCTGGCTCGCCTGCGCACCAAGTCGCATTTAAGGAAGTGGGCGATCAGCGAACGATGGCGAATAAGGATAAAATCTTCGCGGTCGAGCGCTGCGGCGGTTATCCATGGGCTGAAGGCTTTTTCAATCGTAACGATAATGCGCCCTTACCGTATCGTTTCATCAACTGCGATCAACCTGCAGTCTTTACCATTAATCTCAGTGACTCCCCTTGCGCGCAAGAGGGGATTGCCAGCTTGATCCTTCGTTGCATTTTGTTTTCTGCGGAGGAGGATGAGTTTGAAGTTCGATTCAACAGTGAGCTGTTACCTATGACAATGCGCGACGCCGATTGGAAGGATGCGCAGATTTTCTCACCAGAGCCCCAGCGCAACTCAGGTGGCAAAGGCGAGTACAAAGTCGATCCGCAGCAACGATTGCTCCGACTCGACTACCCTTTGCCGCTGACCGCTTGGCGCCTCGGCGCGAATGCAGTGGAAATACGAATGAAGCCTCGCACGCCTTTGGCGAAGCCCACTGTGCAGATCGAGAAAGTGGAAGTGCATTTGAATTACGCGGATGCAATAAAGCGAAATCTTCATTAGAACAGACCTTCGTCACGGCATGTCGAAGTGCTGTCCTATTCCTGCAGTCGCCTTTGCGGTTGAACGATTCATGATAGCCATAACGCACATGATATTGGCTGGATTCATCATCACCGGTGCCTGGCGGGCGCGCGGCATTTTAAATGATCTAGTTCAAGTCGCATGGGCGAAAGAGCCGAGATATGCACGCAGCGAGCCAAAAGCATTTGCCACGATTTCCAAATGGCACGGTTTCACCAGATTTGACTTTGTTGTGGATGGCCGGGGTTGCGTGTTGATTCTACCTGAAACGTCAGCGCAAGGTCGCCCTTGGATCTGGCGGATGGAGTTTTTTGATCATGAACCCCAGGCAGACTTAGCGCTTTTACAAAATGGGTTTCATGTCGCCTATATGGACGTGCGAAATATGTATGGTGCTCCAATTGCGCTCGACCACATGGACAAGTTTTATGAGTTATTGCGGAGAAGTTATGAGCTGGCGCCGCGAGGTGTGCTAGAGGGATTTAGCCGCGGCGGACTGTTTGCCCTGAATTGGGCAGCCCGCCACCCAGAACGTGTAGCTAGTCTATATTTGGACGCCCCGGTCTGCGATTTCAAGAGCTGGCCGGGTGGCAAGGGCGGAGGCAAGTGCTCTCCGATCGGCTGGGACGATTGTAAGAAAGCCTATGAATTGAGCGAGGAACAGGCAATGTCGTATGCGCTCAATCCGGTGGACAACCTTAAGGCCCTTGCATTGGCGAAAATTCCAATTTTGAGCGTCTGCGGCGATGCCGATGAGACCGTACTGTTCAATGAAAATACTGCAGTACTGGCAAAGCGCTATGTTGCGCTAGGCGGGGAGATTAAGGTGATTTTGAAGCCTGGCGTTGGCCACCATCCACATAGTCTCAAAGATCCAGGGCCGATCGTAGAATTTATCTTAAGACACTCTCGTTACTAAGAACGAAGGCGCGCCGGCCGCACAGTCGGCTCGACTATCGCAGTCCCGTGAACTACGCCGCCCAACTTACTGCTGTCTCGACTCCGATCGGCCTTCGGCCTCCCTCCGTCGGGACAGTGTCAACCGCAACCAAGATACAACCCATAACAACCTCCCAGACTAACACTCCGGGTGGCTCGAAAACTTGAGGCCGGTCAACCCCATAAAAATTCCATCCGTCACCCGGTTCATCGTAGGTCTCGCCGGCCTTGTGCTGTTCACGGCAACGTTGCCGGCCCAGGCCTTGTCCGGCTAAGACGCCCGCGCGCTGCAGCGCCTAGAGGACGAGCAGAGCAACAAGGACAACCGCAACGCGCCCGGCCGCGAGGCCTGGCTCCAAGACGCGGGCTTCGGAATGTTTCTGCACTTCAGCCTCGACAGCCAGCTGGTGATCACGATCAGCCACTCGCTCGTCGGGGCCTCGGAGAACTACCTGCAGTGCTTCTTCCACGAACTGCCCAAGACCTTCAATCCCGACAAGTTCGACGCTCGCGCCATCGCCCGTCTGGCCCGGGTCGCCGGCATGAAATACGTCGTGCTCACGGCCAAGCACCATGCGGGTTTCTGCCTCTGGGACACGGCCACCACGGACTTCAACATCATGCGCACGCCCTACGGACGCGACCTGATGAAGGAATACGTCGACGCCGTCCGGGCTGAGGGCCTAGCCGTCGGGTTTTATTTTTCCCCGGAGGACTTCCACTTTCTCCACCAACAGGGTGTCACCATCACCCGCAATCACCCCGGACCGTTGCCGGAGAAGGTGATGACCGCCTACGTTGACCTGATCAAACGCCAGTGCACCGAACTGATGGCCCGCTACGGCAAGATCGACGTGTTCTTCATCGACGGTGATCCTGAGCAGCCCGTGCGCGACACGGTCTGGGGCCTGCAACCGGATTGCCTAATCACCCGCGGCGCTATCGCCACGCCGGAACAGAACCTGCCGGGCGTGCCGATCGAGCAGCCCTGGGAGTCGTGCATCACGATGGGTGTTTCCTGGCAATATCAGGCGACCAACGAAAACCGTAAATCCGGCGCCCGTCTGATCCAATTGCTGGTCGAAACCCGCGCCAAGGGCGGAGCGCTTTTTTGCTCAACCTCGGGCCGCGGCCCGACGGCAGCATCATTGCCGAGCAGGAGGACAACCTCCGCGAGCTCGCCGCCTGGCGTTTCACCAACCGAGAGGCCGTCGAGAGCGTGCGGCCGTGGATCGTGACCAACGAAGGCCCGATCTGGTTCACCCGGCACAAGGACGGTGGGGCGCTTCATGCCGTCATCCCGCAGGGGCCAGCCTGGCCTCGGGGCGAGCGCCGGGAGTTTGTGCTCCATTCCGTCGAGGCGACGCCGCAGACTAGGATCAGCGTGCTCGGACAGAACGACCGCGTGGTGGAATACCAGCCGGCGGTCGATCCGCGTTCGCGCTTCGAGCAGCGGCCGGACGGGCTGCACATTTCCGTCGTGCGGGCCCAGCGCCTCTACGACAACAACCGCTGGCCCAATCCGCTGGTGGTGAAGCTCGAGAACGTGAAACCGGCGCTGACGCCGCCGCTGGTGAAGACCAGCCCGGCGCACCTGCAAGCCGGCAAAGTCTTGCTCGCGGGCGAGCTGCTGAAGCTCGCGCCCGGCGACCGTGTGCAGGTCGGTTTCCGCTGGCGCCCCGCGGCTGCCTTCGCCGACAAGATCTACAGCGACCGTCCCTGGGCCGAGGTGCCAGCCGGCGAACTGGCGGCGACGGGCGTGTTCAGCGCCACGCTGCCCGCGCCGCCGCCCGGAACGAGCTACGATATTCGGGCCTTTGCCAATCATGCCAAACTCACGGTCGAAGGCGAAGTCAGTGTCGTGGTATCGCCCAAATGACCCTGCCGGATCGTCGATCTTCCCCATCGCGTAAATTCTTCCTTAGGATCCCATGAATATATCCAGCCTGTTCAGGACGGCCGATGGCCAGAACCACACGGTCACGCTTTCCTGATGATGTCACTTTTTCTCCTGTGGGGCTTTTGCAACGGCATGATCGATGTCATCGGCAAACACTTTCAGGACTACCTGCACCTCACCAAGGCGCAGTCCGCCTGGGTGCAGTTCGCGCACTACCTCGGCTATTTTCTGATGGCCTTGCCGGCCGGTCTGATGGCGCGCCGCTTGCGACACCATCCATCCGAACCTGCGCGGGCAAAGACTATTTGCCGAAGCGGTGGCCCGGGCCATCACAGGCCGTCAGGTCTCATTGCTTGATTTGCGGTGTTGCACCCGGGACTGCCCTGTGTGCTGGCCCGGCTGAATGCCCGGCAGCCCGTGCGCGTGGTCGCCATGCCACCCTACGATGCCTTGATCACGCCGGCCCTGCGTCACCGGTTTCCCGACGCCGTGGTGGAGGTCACAACGTGGCTCCCGGATGCACACTCACTCGCGGCGATTGAGGCACAGGCCAAAGAGTCCGGATGGTGGAAGTTTCGCGGTGAGACTGAACTACCGCGCCGCGACCTCGTGGTATTGGCCGTGCCACTGGCGGCCAAGGCCCCAACAGCCGGAGATTATTTTCATTCCTATTATTGGATCATGAACTGGTCGCTCAGCAACGGCACCCGGCCGGCACAGCCGGACTGGGATTGCCTGGTCGTGCTCCCCTCGGTGGCGGATGGAGGGGTGGATCCTGACAAGCGCCTGCTCGAAGAGGCCGCGCTAGATGCAATCGGCGGACAAGACCTCCCGTGGCTCCGACGACTACCCGGCGAGCGGAGGAGTGCGCAGGTGCTTTTTTCCGCCTGGGTAGAAACTTTGCTTGACCCTTGAGCCAGCGCCTTGAAATGAGAATGCTATCGTTAGGAGTTCCCGAATTGGGCAACGAATGTTACCACTTGGAGCGTTTGTAATCGCCAAACCGTATCTCCAATATTCTCGAATTCCCTAGGAGTCTATCGCCCCGCAGGACACCTTCCGCTTTTAGGGAGGAGGCTCAAAATTACCGAATCAAATGAGACTACTTATGAAACTATTCAGGCATCTTCTGCCGAAGCTTCCGGTCTTGCTCGGCCTATGCGTCGCCATAATTGGATTCGGTGCGACGTCCGCAAGGAAGATCAAGAATACCAGTTACCAGGTGCCGTACGATGTGGAAGAACGCAGCGGCGTAAAAACGGGGCCCTTGCTGCGCTTGGCCGACGGGGAAATTCTAGCGATCGAAAATCGCAATAGCTCTGTCGGTAGTGACGCGTGCCGGACTTGGAGAAGATGCCGGATGTTCCGCGGCAGTGAAACTCGGTGTC
>JBKJPM010000101.1:0-10254 GCA_046595175.1 Gemmatimonadaceae bacterium | reverse complement strand
GCCGGGCAAGACGGGATACGCCCATCTGTTCGAGCACATGATGTTCCAGGGTTCCAGGAACTACATCGACGACTTCTTCAAGCCTCTTCAGGAGATCGGCGGCACGATCAACGGATCAACCAATCCGGACAGAACCAATTATTACGAAATTGTTCCCAGCAACTACCTGGAACGCGCCATCTTCCTGGAAGCCGACAGGATGGGTGGGCTCCTCGACGCGCTTTCGGAAGACAAGCTTGCAAATCAGCGCGATGTAGTTAAGAACGAGAAGCGCCAGAATTACGACAACCAGCCTTATGGTCTTGCCCGCGCGCGAATATCCAAGCTGCTCTATCCCAAGGACCATCCATATAACTGGCTGACCATTGGCGAACTCGAGGATTTGACGGCTGCCTCGATGGATGACATCCAGGGGTTTTTCCGCCGCTACTACACCCCGAACAATGCTTCGCTCGTTATCGCTGGCGACGTGAACCCGGCAGAAGTAAGACGCCTGGTAACGAAATATTTCGGAAAGGTTCCGCGCGGGCCAGCGCTCCCGAAGTTGATTGTTCGGCAGCCAACCCTGAACGGTGAAGTGCGCGGGTCAATGGAAGATCGTGTCGCGCTCGCGCGGCGTTACTTAGTCTGGCACGCAGTGCCGGAATTCCATGCAGACGAGCCGGCGCTCGACTACCTGTCATCTATTCTCGGCGGGGGCCGCACGTCGCGCCTGTACAAGGATCTGGTTTATGACAGACAGATTGCACAGGATGCCTCTGCCAACAATGGTGCGAGCGAGCTAGCGGGAACATTTCAGGTCGTTGTCACGCTGCGTCGCGGACAGTCAGTGGACTCTGCGCAGGCAAGCATCGATCGCGAAATCGCCAAACTGGCTGCAGCTTCACCAGCGCAGGAAGAGCTGGATCGCATCTATAACGTTATTGAAGCGCGTACCATTCTCGGACTTCAGACCGTCGGCGGTTTCGGGAGCAAGAGTGATCGCCTGAATAACTACGCGGTGATGCGCGGCACGCCCAACTGGCTGGCCCAGGATCTTGCCCGATACCGCAGGGTCACACCTCTAGACGTTCAGCGAGTGGCAAAAAAGTATCTGACGCCTAACCGCCTGGTCTTTGATGTAACGCCGGCAGCGCGCGCCGTCGGAGTACAGTCTGCCGCGGCTGGCGCAGGAGCCGACACCACCGCAGAGCAGGCGCCGCGGAAGCCGGATCCCCGGCGTGATGCCATTCAGCGTGCTCAGCATGCGGCGCTACCCGCAGGCGGACCGTCGCCTCAGCTCACCCTGCCACGGGTGCAGCGGCGCACCTTGCCGAATGGACTTGAGGTACTGCTAGTCGAGCATCACGAGCTTCCGGTTGTAACATTGAACCTTGCAGTAAAGTCGGGGGCCGCCGCGGATCCGGCCGATCGCGCAGGACTCGCAAGTCTCACGTCTGCGCTTCTTGACAGAGGAACCGCCAGACGCTCTGCCCTCGACCTTGCGAGTGAGCTCCAGTCCATTGGTGCAACGCTCAATGCGAACTCGGGTTGGGACGCTACGACTGTCTCACTCACCACGCTCAAGCGGCACCTGGGCAAGGCGCTCGACATCTACTCGGATGCAATTCTCAACCCGGCATTCGCGGATGCGGAAGTGACTCGCTCCAAGACGCAGAGGCTGGGTCAGCTGGCGCAGAGTCGAGACAATGCGACCCAGATCGCTGGAGTCGTTTATCCATCCATCCTGTATGGCGCCGCGCATCCATATGGACATCCTCAGACAGGAAATGAATCGTCTGTTCGCGCTGTGTCCGCGGCTGATGTCAGAGCATTCTACACGACCTACTTCGTTCCGAACAACGCGTCGCTGATCGTGGTGGGGGACGTAACAATGGCTGAGGTGGTAGGCCAGCTCGAGAACGCATTTGGCGGCTGGAAAGCAGGGCAACTTCCCGAGAGCCGTATTGCTGATGCGCCGGCGAGAGATCGCGCGCAGATCTATCTGGTGGACCGCCCGGGTGCGGCCCAGTCGGTGATTAACATCGGTTCGATTGGAGTTCCGCGATCAACGCCGGACTATTTCGCGCTTCAGGTTCTCAATACGATGCTCGGCGGGCAGTTCAAGTCACGCGTGAACTTGAACCTCCGCGAAGACAAGGGGTACTCGTACGGAGCTCGCACCTCGTTCGATTTTCGGCGTGCAGCAGGACCGTTCACCGCAAGTGCGGGCGTTCAGACGGCAGTTACAAAGCAGTCGGTCGTGGAGTTCCTGAAGGAGCTGCGCGGCATCCGCGGTGAGATTCCCGTCACCGAAGCCGAGCTGAACACCGCGAAGCAATCGCTGATTCTTGGCTACCCGAGAGGATTCGAGACGCCTGCCCAGATTGCCGCACGGTTGTCCGACGTAGTGCAGTACAGCTTGCCTGACGAGTACTTCAACAACTACATCGCCAACATCAGCAAGGTGACAGCCGCTGACGTCAACCGCGTAGCCAATGCCACCATCAACCCCGGAAACGTCGCAATTCTTGTAGTTGGTGACAGAAAAGTGATCGAGCCAGCACTGCGCACCATCGAAGGACTTGAGTCCGGCATCATCATGCTGGACGCGGAAGGGAACCCCGTGCAACCCGGTACAATCCAGTAACAGCAAAACTTTCCTCAAGGACAATTACTAAATGCGGAGATTCAGCGCACTTCTCACGTTCGGCGGGGCAGCAGTCGCTTGCACACCTGGTGTGCAGATAGTGACCAATCCAATGCCAGCCCCGGCGAGCATGACGTCCAATCCTTTCTATGCGCCCAGCACGCTGGCCTATCAGGCTCCAGATTTTACCAAAATCAGGGAGAGCGATTACAGGCCCGGATTCGCCGAAGGAATGCGGCAGCATCTCGCCGAGATTGATGAGATTGTGAACAATCCTCCGCCGGCGACTTTCGACAATACGATTGTTGCAATGGAACGGTCCGGGCAGATGCTTACGCGCGTCGCGTATGTTTTCGACGGACTGAACCAGGCCAACACGACCGACACATTGAAGAAGATCGATGAGGAGATGGCGCCCAAGCGCGCCGGGCACGGTGACGCAATCTTTCTAAATGACAAGCTTTTTCAGCGTGTGAAGGCAGTTTATGACACACGCTCGAACTCCGGACTGGACGCCGTCCAGCAATGGCTGGTCCAGCGGTATTACACAGATTTCGTGCGTTCAGGCGCGCAGCTTTCAGAAGCTGACAAGGTGATGTTTCGCGCGCTCAACCAGGAAGAGTCGAAGCTCACCACGTCGTTCCACTCGAAGCTTCTCGAAGGACGGAACGCAGCTGCTCTCGTAGTCGACAATGAGTCGGAGCTCGCCGGGTTGAGCCCCGCGCAGATCGCGTCAGCTGCTGAAACCGCGAAGCAGCGTGGAATGCCTGGCAAATGGGTGCTGACCATCCAGAATACGACACAGCAACCCGCGCAGGTTTCTCTCACCAATCGCGCAACCCGGCAGAAGCTGTTCGAAAAGTCCACCTTGCGTGGAGAGCGCGGGGACTCCAACGACACGCGTGGAATTGTTAGCAGGCTCGCCCAGCTCCGTGCAGAAAAGGCGAAACTGCTCGGTTATCCAACATGGGCTGATTTCCGTCTGACTGATGTGATGGCACAGACGGCGGCAAATGCGACGCAGCTTCTCACAAGCATTGTTCCAGCGGCAACGGCGAAGGCCAGAGCCGACGCGGCAGTCATGCAGGCGCTTATCGCCAAGCAGGGCGGCGGGTTCAAGCTTGCCCCCTGGGACTGGCAGTACTTCGCGGAACAGGTGAGAAAGGATCAGTACAATTTCGATGGCGACCAGGTGAAGCCGTATTTCGAAATCAACAATGTGCTCAAGAACGGCTTGTTCTATGCCGCGACCCGGATGTATGGCATCACGTTCAAGGAACGCAATGACCTCCCGGTTTACCACCCGGATGTGAAAGTGTATGATGTTTTCAATGAGGACGGGTCGTTCCTCGGGCTGTACTATGCAGACTGGTTCACCCGGGACAGCAAGGCAGGCGGCGCATGGATGAGCAATTTCGTCGACCAGTCTGGCTTGATGGGGACCAAGCCTGTCGTCTATAACGTCGGCAATTTTGCAAAGCCGGCGCCGGGCGCGCCTGCGTTGATGACGCTGGACGAAGTCAGCACCATGTTCCACGAGTTTGGTCACGCACTGCACGGGCTCTTCTCGGATGTGAAGTATCCGCGAATCGCCGGAACCAATACACCGCGCGATTTTGTGGAGTATCCATCCCAGTTCAACGAGCATTGGGCAACCGAGGCGACGGTGCTCGCGAATTATGCCAAGCATTACCAGACGGGGGAGCCCATGCCCAAGGCGCTGCTCGACAAGTTCCGCGCAGCGTCGAAGTTCGACATGGGATTTTCGACGACGGAATTCCTTGCAGCTTCGCTGCTCGACATGGCCTGGGCGAGCATCCCGCTCGGTCTTCCGCTTCAGGATGTGAATGCGTTTGAAGCAGCGGCGCTCAAGCGGTACAATGTTGCGGTCGCAGAAATTCCGCCACGCTATCGCACCACCTACTTCTCACACATCTGGGATGGCGGCTATTCCGCCGGCTACTACTCGTACCTGTGGAGCGAAGTACTGGATGCTGATTCTTATGGATATTTCCTCGAGAACGGCGGCATGACCCGGGCGAACGGCCAGCGGTACCGCGACATGATCCTGTCCAAGGGGTCAACAATGGATGTGGCCACGCTTTTCCGGAACTTCCGGGGTCGGGATCCCAAGGTTGACCAGCTTCTGATCGAGCGGGGACTTTCGGATCCGCAGAAGAAGTAAAAAGCTTGGTTACACGTAGGCACGTAGAAAACCCTATGTGTCTCCTACGCGTTCTACGTGTAACCCCTGACTAATGAATGTCCCGAAAGGGGAGCCTTAGCCGAATTAACCCCTCGTAGACGCACTACAAATCCAAAAGCTAACTCCTTATATTTCAAGGCTATACCAGCAGTAAACCTTGGAGCCATAGATGAAACCCGAAATCCATCCCACATACGCGACAGCCACAGTGCGTTGCGCGTGCGGAAATACCTACCAGACGCGTTCGACCCAGGCAGAAATCCACACGGACATCTGCGCACAGTGCCACCCGTTTTTCACGGGCAAGCAGAAGCTGGTCGACACAGCGGGCCGCGTTGAGCGCTTCCGCCAGAAGTACTCCAAGCCGGCCAAGACGGAAGCCTGAGTCTTCGCAGCCGGCTCGCTGACGCGCTAGAGCGCGCCCGCGAAGTCGAGCAGCAGCTTTCCGATCCGAAAACCGTAAAGGACCAGCATTTGATGGCGGCCCTCGGACGGGAGCACCGGCACCTCGCCCCCGTCGTCGAGATGGCCGCCACGCTGCAACGGTACGACAGCGAGCTCGCCGAAGTGCGCGAGCTCGTTTCCATTGACGATCCCGAAATGGCCGCGGAAGCGCGCGAAGAACTCGCGCGCCTCGAGCAGTCCACGGCTGAGCTCGAGCTACGTATCAAGCCCGCGCTGATTCCGCACGACCCGCTCGACGATCGTCCGGCAATTATCGAAATCCGGGGCGGTACGGGTGGCGATGAGGCCGCAATCTTTGCCGCCGACCTGCTTCGCATGTACACCCGCTTTGCAGAAAAGCGGCGTTGGCGCATTGAGGATATCTCACGCTCAGAGGGGACACTGGGCGGAGTGAAGGAAGCGATCTTCAAGATCAAGGGTGAGGGCGCGTTCGGGGTTATGCGCTGGGAATCAGGCGTGCACCGTGTTCAGCGTGTTCCCGTTACCGAAAATCAGGGACGTATTCACACATCGGCCGCAACCGTCGCCGTCCTTCCGGAAGCCGAAGAAGTTGACGTAAAAATCGAGGACAAGGATCTGCGTATTGATGTTTTCCGGTCGTCGGGACCGGGTGGCCAGAGTGTTAATACAACCGATTCTGCCGTCCGGATAACTCACATTCCCAGCGGAATAGTTGTCAGCCAGCAGGACCAGAAATCCCAGCTGCAGAACAAGCTCAAGGCAATGGAAGTCCTTCGCGCGCGCCTCCTGGACGCGAGGCTCGCGGCCATCGAGTCGGAACGATCCCGCATGCGCAAGACACAGGTCGGAACTGGCGACAGGTCTGCAAAGATTCGGACATACAACTATCCGCAAAACCGCGTGACCGATCATCGCATCGGGCTGACTACACACGATCTACAGAAAGTTCTCGACGGCGACATCGAAATTCTGATTGACGCGCTGAAATTTGCTGATGTTGAGGAGCGGCTCGGTGAGTAGTGCCGCACCAGCCCGCAGTGGGGTCTCGCGGATCGTTCGCGAGACACAAGCTACCGTCAACGAACTCGTGCACAACATGTCGGAGATCATTTCCAGCATTTCCGACCAGCCGGACGCAGCCGCAGATGCCCGTGAAATTCTCTCCTATCTGCTGGATGTCCCGCGTTCCTGGCCGGCCTTCCATGGCGCGGACAAAGTGTCGCGGGAAATTTCGAGGCGCGCAGTTGCCGCTTCCGAAAAGCGCGCGCACGGCGCCCCAATCCAGTATTGCACGGGCCTCGCGGCATTCCGAAATCTCACTTTGAACGTGGACAGGCGGGTGTTGATCCCGCGGCCGGAAACCGAGCTGCTCGTCGATCTCGTGCTATCACGGATCAGCACCGGTGTCGCACTGGATATCTGCACTGGCAGCGGAGCCATCGCGATCGCACTTGCGACCGAGGGCAGCTTTGATGAAATCGCAGCTACTGACATTTCGCCTGATGCTCTGGACGTGGCGCGCGGAAACGCCGAGCGCTACGACGACAAGCTCAAGTCGCGGATCGAGTTCGTGCAGGGAAGCGGCCTGGCACCTGTCGCAGCCAAACGCGCCAATGTCATTGTTTCGAATCCGCCCTACATCGCATTCAGCGAGCTGTTTACGCTGGACGAGTCGGTTCGCGACTGGGAGCCGTCGGTCGCACTCCTGGCCGGAGATAACGGCATGGCCGTGATCGCCGAAATCATTGAAGGGGCCGCTGATATCCTTGAGGCTGGCGGGTTGCTTGCACTCGAAGTAGACAGCCGCAGAGCATCCGTCGCGGCTGACCTCGGGGCGGCGAAGGGACTGTATCGCGATATTTCGATACTGCCTGACCTTACAGGCCGTGACCGCTTCGTTCTTGCGTACAAAGCATGATTATGCACCAGTGGAATACATGGAGATTTGATGGTTGAAGAAAAAGCACAGGAACTTGGGCGGCTAATCGGCCAGAGCTCCGAATATCAGGCGGTAAAGCGCTCGAGCGAAGCGTTGAACGCAGACGCTGAAGCGGTTGCCCTGCTCCAGAAGATGGAAAAAATCCGCGGGGAGGCGCAGCAGATGATCCAGCATGGTCAGGAGCCTACTCCGGAAATGGAACAGCAGCTCGACCAGATGCTCTCGACGATTCAGGTAAACCCCGCGTACCAGCGCGCTATCGTTGCGCAGGAAAACTTTGATAAAGTGATGCTCCAGATTAACAACTGGATCCTCGAAGGGATGAAGAAGGGCGCAACAAGCTCCATTATCACACTGGGCTGACATTGCACCGGGGAAAGCTGATCGTTTTCGAGGGACCGGAGGGTGCAGGCAAGACCACACAGCTCCGTTTGCTCGCAAACCGACTGGCCGCAAAGGGTGTCGGCTGTGTAGCGGTGCGCGAGCCTGGTGGCACTCCAGTTGGAGATATTATCCGCTCACTGCTGCTCGATCCGCAGGCTACGATCGCGCCCGCCGCAGAAGCACTTCTGTTCATGGCGTCCCGCGCGCAGCTTGTTTCGCGTGAGCTCGGCACCGGGCTCGCAGCCGGCAAGGTCGTGATTCTCGACAGGTTTTTTCTCTCGACCTATGCGTATCAGGTAGTTGGTCGCGGACTGCCGGAAGCCGAGATTCGAGCGGCCAACAAGCTGGCTACTGGCGGGCTTGTTCCGGACCTGACGATTCTACTGGATCTTCCCGTTGCGCTGGGAATGCAGCGAACGGATACTCGAGGCTCACGGGACAGAATGGAACAATCTGGTGACGCCTTCCACACGCGGGTCAGCGAAGCGTTTGGTAGCTTTATCAGCAGCGATTGGCAAGCCAGCCATCCTGAATGCGGGCCCATCGTTCGCGTGGACTCGACCGGGACGCAAGAAACTGTCTTCTCCTTCGTGGCTCGTGTTCTGGGCGAAAAGTTTCCTGAAACATTTTCGGTCCTGAGGGAGTTTCAGAAGTAATGAAGATCGACCTTACCGTTTTGCAGCGTGCCCGCGCGCGGTCTATCGCCGTCGCAGCGGCACTGGCGTTCGCGCTTATTACCGGTGGATGGCTGGTGCAGCGTGGCGCTCGCAACGGGCAGCGTTCTCCGGTTGAGGGAGCCCGCTTGTTCGAGAGCGTCCTTACGCATGTCGAGCGGGACTTCGTTGACTCAGTTGGGACGGCGGATCTCTACCGCAAGGCTGTTGACGGACTCCTCTTCGAGCTGGGTGATCCGTACACGGCGTTTCTTGCACCCGATAAGCTCGGGAAGCTGAGCGAGAGCACCACGGGCAACTATGCAGGGCTCGGCCTTCAGGTAGAGATTCGTGACAACACGGTTGTTGTGATTGCGCCCCTTCCGGGAAGCCCGGCAGAGCGCGCAGGATTGATCACGGGCGACAGGATCGTGGAAGTTCAGGGCAGGTCAACACAGGGCTGGACGCTGGATGATGTGAGCAATGTCTTTCGCGGAAAGACCGGTGAAACCGTCGCCCTGAAAGTGGATCGTCCGGGAAATCTGAAACCACTGCCCTTCACGCTTACTCGTCGGGCGATCCATCTGAGCGCAGTTCGCAGGGCCTCTCTGCTCGCCGACGGTATTGGCTACGTGGATGTGAAGGCGTTCAGCGATTCTACGACACGCGAGTTGATACGCGCCATTGACAGTCTTTCGAGCCGAGGGATGCGCTCGCTGATCCTGGATTTGCGCGCCAATCCAGGCGGGCTGCTCTCGCAGGGCGTGGATGTCGCCGACCTTTTTCTTGACTCCAGGCAGCGGATAGTGAGTCTCCGCGGACGGAGCCCGCAGTCCAACGCGGATTTCGACGATCGCACTGCGCAGAAATGGCCCAAGCTTTCTGTTGTCGTTTTGGTGGACGGCCGGAGTGCGAGTGCTTCGGAAATTGTTGCAGGCGCGCTCCAGGACCATGATCGCGCGGTATTGGTTGGACGTCCGACATACGGAAAGGGAAGCGCGCAAAGCCTGTATCAGATCGGGACCGCGGGAGGATTGAAGCTTACGACGGCCCGCTGGTTTACTCCGGTCGGAAGGTCGATCAACAAGTGGGTCGTTCGCGATGACGGCGAATTGCGGGACGGAGGTGACGAGAAAGCCAGGACGCCATTCCGGACCGATGCGGGGCGCACGGTGTACGGCGGCGGAGGAATCACTCCCGACATTATTGCGGGTGATACTGTCATCGCACCTACAATTGCTGCGTTGCAGATGGCGCTGGGAACGCATGTTGGACAGTTCCGTGATGCTCTCACCCAGTGTGCGCTGTCTCTCAAGGCATCCGGCAGCATAAAGGATCCTAACTTTGCGGTGACGCCTGCAATGCGGGAAGATTTGTGGAAGCGCATGCTGGCGCACGGTGTGGACATGCCTAAGGGTGTGTACGAAGAAGCCTCGAACGGTGTAGATACGCTGCTTGGCTATGAGATCGCGAGATTTGTATTTGGACCTGAGGGCGAATTCCGTCGGCGTGCTGCGCGCGACGAGCCGATCCTGAAAGCCGCAAAGCTTCTCGCGGGGTCGCCCACGCCCCGGCAATTACTCGACAGGGCAGAAGCGGCGCAAAAACGCGCGGAAAAATGAGCGAGCGCATTTTTATTATCGGGGCTGGACAGGTTGGGCGCGGGCTATCCCGCGCCTTTCGTGCATCCGGCGTCGAAGTTGTGGGCGTGCATGGTCATAAACCATCCGAGTCCACGACGACGAGTGGTGAGCTGCCGCCATCGATCAGGGACGCCAATGTAGTTATCATCGCTGTTCGCGACCCGCAGATTGCGGGTGTCGTGAACGAGCTTGCAGGAGCTTCTACAGGTCCAATAAGATTCCCCCGTCCGTCCCATCCAATTATCACGTCCGGTTCAGTCGTGCTCCACACCAGCGGCATTGCGGAAGTCAGGTCGTTCGACACGCTGCGTTCGGCCGGTTTCGCCGCCGGTACGTTTCATCCGCTTGCTCCTTTTGCCATCGCTGAACGAGTT
>JBKJPM010000080.1:0-6901 GCA_046595175.1 Gemmatimonadaceae bacterium | reverse complement strand
CTGTCGGTCCCGAATCGTGAAGATCTGGTCTTTCTCAAGGAGCTTGTCGAATCCGGGAAGCTCACACCGGTCATCGACAAAGTGTACCCGTTGCACGAGACCGCTGCGGCCCTCGCTTACATAGAAGGCGGACACGCTCGAGGAAAAGTGGTCATCAGCGTGTGATGTGCGGACCTGCGCTTTCCAATAGCGCCGAAGGAAGTCCGCAAGCTTCGAATCGCCTAAACCATGGTGTCAACAAAAGTGATGCAAAATCCCGGAGCTGGTCAAAGGGCGCGAACTGCTGCCAGAATCTGCTCCACGCTGCCATTGACTGCATAGGCGATGCGCCCGTCCGGGCCGATAACATATACAATTGTCGGGTGCGACAGATCACCAGTTTTTTCGTTGCGAACGCGGGGAATGCGCCACCGGTTGAGCGTGAGATCCACATCCTCAGGACTCCCGCTCAGAACATGTGTGTCTCCAGACATCCCCCACTGTTTTGCAATAGCGGGAAGTCGGTCCGGCGTGTCTCTCCACGGATCGAGAGTAACAATGAGCACGGCCGGAGTTCGCTCCGGATTTGTCACCGAGAGTTTGTCTCGTGCCGAAAGCGCGTCGTGAACAGCGAGGGGACACACTGTCTCGCAGTGGGCGAAAGCGAAGGTCACCAGTACGGCACGCGCGTGGTATCGAGCCAGGGTAACCGTGTCGCCGAACTGGTCCACAAGTGCGAGCGCCGGCGCGACATCACTGATGCGTGTGAGCTGACCCGCGAGATCGCCCAAAGGATTTGCAGCAAAAGGTTCAGCGTACGCGTCACGCACACGTATGCCGGCACCCGCGAGTCCTACGAGAATAAGTGCGGCAAAGATCCCAAGAATGATCTGACCAGAGGCGCGCGAAAGAACTCTGTGGAAGCCGACCCTGGTGTCACCGCCCCATACGAATAGCAGCAGCATGACCATTCCGAGCGGCTGACCGACTAGCAGGATCCATCCACCCGCGTCGGGCAACCCGTGGATTCCCGTCCCGAAGCAGGCGAGCCGCGTACGCGCGATCCACTGCGGCGCCGCTGCTGTCAGCGGCCAGAGCGCCAGCGCCCACCACGCTGCGGTGATCACAACGATCATCGCGAGCGCGCCAAGCGCAGGTACTCCGCGGCGCATTCTCGTCAACCAATTCTCCACAGGTACGAGAGAACTTTCCAGTTTACGAAGAAATACACTATGAACGCGGCCAGAAACACGAATACCAGCACCAAGGTGCCCGGTGCAGGTCCCATCCAGCCCATCTTTGGCCCGTGCAGTTCTTCCCATCGTTTGTCGACGTCGGCCGCATGCGTCGGCGGATGGGTAAGGCCATGCGGCACTCCAACCATTGCAACCTGAGGCGTGACCGTTCCGAGCGCCTCACCCAGGAACACCGACTTCACCGCGATCGCGATGAAGATGAAAGCACCGGTAGCCGCAGTGAGTCCGCCCAGCGCCATAATGGCCAGAATCACATCCACAGCTGGATTGAATTGCACATCGAACGGCGCCTGACTGAATGAGATGTCCCAGTGCCTGCGCGGAACCCCGAAACTTCCCGCGAAAGTCATGAAGATGGTGAATATGAACATGCCGCCAGCAAAGATGTACGGCTGCAGCTTTGCGAGTCGCCAGAAAGCCACTTTTTTCTCAAATACCAGCGGTATCAGGTAGTACGTCGCACCCATGAACGCCATCGCCGTGCCGCTCACCACGGTTGCGTGAAAGTGTCCCGGTGAGCGCAGGGTGTTGTGCACCATGATGTTGATCTGTTCGGTGCCGATGGTGACGCCCGTGATTCCGCCGACGAATCCGAACACCACGATCGAAAGCACCAGCGAGCTAAATCCGGGATCGCCCCATGGTGCCTTGCGCAGCCATTCGAACATCCCATTGTTGTAGCCGCGCAGGCGCATGCCCAGCTCCATTCCCGCGGGCACAGTGAAGCCGTGCAGCATGGACGCCAGAACTGCCATGTACATGAAGTAGCTGGTGTTCACCACTTTCCAGGCCGACCCCATGCCCGGATCCACGAGCAGGTGATGCGCCGACGCCATCGAGATGAACAGGATGTAGAGGACAAACGCGGAGCGGCTGATCTTCTCGTTCAGTACGACAGCGCCAACGGTAAGCGCTCCGAGCATGTACCAGATGGCCACCATAGCGGCGACGTTGATCTGCTGGGATGAGTGACCCAGCGCCCACCAGAGCAGCCGGTACACCTCCGGGTCCACGTTCATGTATCCCATCGACCAGAGAAAGGTCGGAATATAGATCATGGCTCCGTGCAGCAGCGTTATCACGGCGATGATTGCAGCGGTCATTGCGCCGTATACGACAAGCGGAAGCGATCCTTCGTAGGTTTTTTCCCGCTTCGCCACGACCAGGTTCGCGAAGAAGACGCTGGTAACGATCAGCGCTCCGACCGCGAAAAGAATTACGCCCAGGTAGAATGCCGGGTGTGCCCGAAGGGGAACGTAGGACGTGAAGAGCACATCCGCCTTGCCTCCCCACATCAGCACTTCAACCATCAGCGCACCCAGCACCATCAAACCAAATGCGACCCAGGAGGTTTTTGGTGCGCAGTTCCGTGCGCTGAGGAGTGCGGTGCTCGTAAAGTGCAGTACCGCCATCTCGAAGAAGATTATGAAAAAGATGAGCATGCTCATGCCGTGCACGCCGAGTATGCGATAGAACCAGACCGCCGGCAGCAGGTGAACCGCCTGCCATCGGGTCAGGACGATGAGGACAGCGGCGATCGCACCAATGAGCAGCGCGACGATTGAGACGACCGCGTTCACTTTGGTGAGCGTCATGGCCTTGTCGTGCAGCTTGCGGCCGGTGAAGCTGCAAGTGCGGAATACTGCTGGAATCACGGCGGCGCTCATTGCGCACCTCCAGTCAACGTGGCTGTCGGAGCAGGCGCATCCTCAACTATCACGCGTCCTACCATCGTATGATGGCCAATGCCGCAGAATTCGTTGCAGATAATGCGGAAATCGCCGGACGAGTTTGGCGTGACACGCAGACCATAGTCATAACCGGGGACGACCTGGAAGTTGATGTTGACTGGATACAGAGAGAACCCGTGATTTACGTCGAGCGAGGAGAGGTGAAGAATGTATTCGCGACCCTTTTGCAGCTTGAGAATCGGCGTCCACTGGAACGCCATCGCAGCCAGATAAATATCAGCGCCCGGCGGCGGCGCGACGATCGGCATTCCTCGGTCGTCCCCAACCTTGTACTGGTTCGTGAATTCAAGAGTGCGCTTGTAAAACGCCGCAGGTGTGGTGCGTCTGCGGATTCCCGAAGGATTCTGCCCACCTTTCCAGTGCCAGAGCGGCATCATGGCGAACAACACCATGCACCAGGCAAAAGCAATGACTACCCAAGTCTTTTCGGCCTTGTGAGCCGGCTTCCACCAATTACCCTTTGGCGAATCCAGGCCGGTGTGCGTGTCGATATGCATTAGTCTGGCTCTCTATGGAAGGGTGGCGGGCGGCAGCGTATATATCTCCCACAAGCCCCATCCCGTAAAAACCGCGAACATTATCAGGACACCTAACGCGAGCAGGAGAAAGACGTTGTCGAACAAACGCTGGCCGAGCGGAATGGCCTCTATCTGTTCATTGCTCTTTGCGGAATCCGCCATAAAATAGGTTGGAAGAGGTGGAAAGCTCTAAGACCCGGATCAGCATGTGTAAGTAATCCGGTAGTCTTACGACACACACTGTGTGTTTCTATCAGTATTATCTGTAGGGTTTCACCTGACATTCCGCACGAGAGACGCCCGTTCCTGACTGCTTGATTTCGAAAATTCACTGATGGCTGCGAGTTCCCGCCCAGTCGAGCGATTCACGCTCCGGATTCTCACCGCTGCCGACGCGGCATGCAATCGCGTTTACGGCTGGAGGTACAATCCGCTCTATCAGAGCGGAACGATTGTCACGGCGCTGCTCGCGATCCTGCTCGGCACAGGCCTGGTGCTGATTTTCTTCTACCGCGTGGGAGCGCCCTACGAATCCGTTGCGCGAATCACCGCGAATCAGTGGCTCCTGAATTGGATGCGCGGGGTGCACCGCTTCGCGAGTGATGCAGCGATCATCGCCATTGTCGTGCACGCGCTGCGGATGTTCGCGCAGGGTCGGAGCTGGGGTGCGCGCACGCGAGCGTGGACGAGCGGCGTACTGCTCCTGCTGCTGACCCTGATCTCAGGATGGACCGGGTTCGTGATGGTGTGGGATTCGTTTGGCGAAGTTTTGGCGCGTGAAGGCGCACGAATGCTGGATGCCCTGCCGATACTTTCGGAACCGATCTCGCGAGCATTCACTGGTGAGCGGCCAGTTCCGAGCGTCTTCTTTTTCCTGAACCTCTTCGCACACGTTGGCATTCCACTGAGCATGCTCGTCCTGCTCTGGCTGCACACATCGCGGCTTGCCAGGCCGAACTTGCTTCCACCGCGGCCCTTGTTGTGGGCGATGACAGTAGCGATCATTGTGCTGGCCGTTGTGCGGCCGCTGGAGATGGCGGCGGAAGCAAATCCACTGCGCGCGCCGGCGTCGGTGCCTGTAGACTGGTTCTACGCTTTCTGGCTGCCGGTTTCCCGGAATTTCACAGGAGGGGCGGCCCTCATCGGCGCCGCCCTCACATTCATCGCGGCGATGCTGATCCCGCTTGCAACCCGGCGGCGCGGCGACGAAGCGCTGCCGAAGTCCGTCGTTGACGAAGCTATCTGCACGGGATGCAGGCAATGCTCTATAGACTGTCCTTACGAAGCGATCACGATGCTTGCGCGCACGGATGGCCGCGCAGAAGAAGTCGCCAATGTTAACCCGGCCCTGTGTGTGAGCTGCGGAATATGCGCGGGCTCCTGCGCCCCCATGGGCGTTGGTCCACCAGGGCGGTCGGGTCGTGATCAGCTCGTACGCGTGCGAGCATTCATCGGCCGGCCGCAGCGGAAGGAGGGCGAGATAGTTGTGATCTGCTGTGAGCGCGGGGCGAGCAGGTTCAGACAGGATCTGGAGGCTGAAGGCGCGGTGTTGTACGAGGTTGACTGCGCTGGAAGCCTGCACACATCGGTGATTGAGCTGCTGATCCGAAGTGGGAGCGCTGGCGTTCTCATGCTTGCTTGTCCTCCACGCGACTGCTGGAATCGTGAGGGTCCGCGCTGGCTGAACGACCGTGTGTACAACGACCGCGAGGCCGAACTGCAGCCCCGTGTTGACCGGCGCCGGATAAAGATTGCGTTCGCGAATGGCAGCGAGCCGAAAGCCGCGCGCGCGGCGTTGCGGGAGTTTGGCTTGCAACTCTCGCTACTCGGCGCTCATGCCGCGGAAGAGTCAATACAGATCGATGTGGTGTGCGATCCTGTACCGGTCAGCGAAGAAGTATGAGACTGGCACTGCGCGTGTTCGGAGTAGTGCTTGCTGCGGCACTGTTGCTTGCGATGTCCTGGGCGTCATCTGCGCCGCTGAACCTCTCGCGGACGGGCAACGCGATCCTTCGCATATCATTGGGAGCACGACCTGAGCGAATCGAGACATGCCGTGCTCAGACCAATGAGGACCTGGCGAAGCTGGCGCCGCAGATGCGACAGACGGTCATCTGCGAGGGAGCTACCGCGAAATATCTTCTGGAAGTTCGCCGCAACAACTCGCTGATCTATTCGCGGGCGCTACGCGGAGGCGGCCTTCGTCATGACCGGCAGTTGTATCTTTCGCACGATCTATACGTTCCTCCTGGGCCCGCTGCTTTCGCCGTGCACATGGTGCGAATGGATACGGTCCCAGCCGGCAAGGAAATCGATGAAGATGCTCATGTCGAGAACGCAGACGAGGAGGGAATCCTGCGCGGGCGCACTACACGCGAAGTCGAGGAACGCCGGCGTCGCCGCGAAGAAGCGGTTCCTTCAGACCTTGGTCTGGAGGTCGCGGCGACGCTGAAGCCGGGCGAAGTGCTGCTGGTGAGCTACGACGCGGAGAACAGGCTGCTGATCAGCAGACGCGACTCCAGACGCTAAGATAGTTTAGAGACCGTTGAGCCCCCGGTTTCCCGGGAGTGAATCGTCCACTCGCTGAGGGTGAAGTCGGTGAAGACCTGTTCACTCTGGCGTTGGTATAATTAGAGATGCACCCGATCCCGGAGTCCGTCGCCGCGAAACTTCCGCATCTTCCTGACGGGCCCGGCGTGTATCTGTGGAAGGATGCTGAAGGTTCAACGCTGTACGTTGGGAAGGCCAAGCGCCTCAGGTCGCGCGTGCGCAGCTACTTCACCGCGGACCAGATGGTCAGCCCGAAAACCAGGCACCTTGTCGGCCTGATCCGTGACCTCGAGACAATCGTCGTTCCGAGCGAGTCGCATGCGCTGATTCTTGAGGCAAATCTCATTAAGGAGTATCGGCCGCGATTCAACATCGCGTTCCGCGATGACAAGAGCTATCCGTATATAAAAGTCACGGTACAGGATCCCTTTCCGCGCGTGTTCGTCACAAGACGCCTGTTGAATGACGGCGCTCGGTACTTCGGACCATACACTGATGTCGGGGCGATGCGGCGCGCCCTCAACGTGGTCAAGCGGTTGTTCACCGTCCGCTCCTGCAACTACGACATGCCAAGTGAAATGCCCGAACGGCCATGCCTCGACTACTACATTCATCGCTGCAAGGCACCCTGTATTCTCGCGCAGTCTCAGCGCGACTACCGGGCGATGATCGACGAGGTTCTCGTTTTTCTGGATGGACGTCCGGACGAAGTCATCAAGCGCGTGCGCGAGCGGATGGATCTCGCCGCTGACTCTCTGGACTTTGAGAGGGCGGCAGAGCTGCGCGACGCAATCGTCCACCTTGAGAAGATGGAAGAGCCGAACGTTGTTATGGAAGTGGAAGGGGG
>JBKJPM010000153.1:0-9807 GCA_046595175.1 Gemmatimonadaceae bacterium | reverse complement strand
CGGACCGTACCAGGCGCTGACTTGCGGTCCAAAGAGCGCGGTTACTGGGGTTCCGAGAGCACCCGCTATATGCATGGGCCCGCTGTCGCTGCAGAGCAGCACACTGGACTCAGCAATAATTGCCATCATTTCGCGGAGTGAGAGCGAAAGCCTGGGAATTTCATTACGGGTTTCAATCGTTTCCGAATGACCTTCAGGGTCCCGAATCATGAACAATTGTGCACCGCTCTCGTCTGCCAACCGATCCATAACCGCGGAAAATCTCTTCGACTCCCAGCGCCGCACTACCTGACTTGCACCGGGGTGCACGGCAATGATTGGCTTGTCACCTAAGATCCCGTGGTTTCTCAAGACCTTTCGGGCTGCGAAGCGTTCGTCGTCGCTCGCGACGAGACGCGGACTGTAACTGTGAGGTGCTGCTCCAATGAGTGGCTCAAGCAGCTGCATCCAGTCTCTTACCTTATGTGCATCCTGCTCCCCGCTCGGCAAGGTGTCGGTAAGTAGCCGCGATGCGCCTCCAAAATCAAAACCAATTCTTCGCCGAGAGCCCGAGAGATAGGTGATTATGTTGCTGCGAAAATCCCGCCGCGCATCGAGCGAGACGTCGATATTCTCGCCACGCATGCGAGTGAGCAGGCCGCGCAACTCGGCAAGATTGTACCGGCTGGGATTGTACTTGTCCGTGAAAGCCGTCCATGGCAGCGAAGCGGGAATGACGTCATCAACAAGTCCGCTGTGTGCGAGGAGGTCGCGCCCGTATTCCTTGGACAACAGAAGAATTCGCGCGCCAGGAAATTTGTCACGAATCGCCTGCATGGCCGGAGTAGCGAGAACTATGTCGCCGAGTCCCCATGGTTCAACAATCAGAAAAGTCTTTGGCTTCTCATTGGCGCCGAGCGGCGCCCGCCCGGGGGTGAGCAGCGAAAGAATTGCTGCGCCAGCGTCGATGATTCGAAACGTGGCGAGTTTACGTCCTGTGATTGTTCTGGTCTGTGCCACTTATCTTCGGGGTGCGGCGGAAGCGCTAGTACGCACCCGTGCGGCGAAGTACTGCGGGGATGGTGCGGAAGAGGATGCTTATGTCGAGCCAGAATGACCACTGCTCGATGTATTGCCGGTCGAGGTAGATGACATCCTCAAAATTCACCAGCTCGCTGCGTCCGCTGACCTGCCAGAGGCCGGTGATCCCCGGCTTCGCGTCGAGACGGCGGAAATGGTGATCTTCGTACCAGTCAAAATCGGATTCGAAAAAAGGGCGCGGCCCAACGAGCGACATGTCACCGATGAGAACATTCCAGAATTGCGGAAGCTCGTCGATGCTCCAGCGGCGCAGGTAGCGGCCAAGCCGTGTGACCCGGGGGTCATCCTCGATCTTGAACAACCTTGTGTCCCCCGAACGATTCAGATGGGCAAGCTCGGCTTTCTGGTCGTCCGCACCGAGCTGCATCGTTCGGAACTTGAACATCCTGAACTTACGTCCCCCGATCCCCGCGCGTTCCTGCCTGAAGAACACGGGTCCTGCTGAATCCAGCTTGATCGCAATCGCGAGAACGACGACGAGTGGTGCCGTAAGAATCGTCAGTAAAGAAGCCCCAATCAGGTCCATTATGCGCTTAAGGATGAGCGCTCGTGTCTTGAGCACGGGACTGCCGAATTCAAAGAATGGCTGGTCGTGGTGCCAAACGAGATTCGGACGCAAGTCCGGCACATTGAGCGCGCGCGCCGGGAAAAGAATCTGACACCCAAGCTGCAGGCAGTCCTCCACGAGGAGTTTGGCACGATCAGGAGCAAGATCAGATGTAACCACTACAGCCTCGACGGAGTAGCGATCCACCAGCACCGGGAGGTCGTCGAAAGTGCCCAAGGCGCCATTTTCTGCGCTGGCTCCGTCGACGAGGTAGCCGATGACATGAAAATCGCCACCCGGTGCTGCGACAGCACGTTCGAGCGTGCGAGAGTACTGATCGAAGCCGCCAATAACCAATGCTGCCCCTGCCCCGCGCTGACCGGGAAACACAAACCGAAGTATCCGCTCAGACAACTGCCGCACCGTGAGTATTCCGACCCAAAGCGCGAGGCTGACGAACACCATTGTCTGCAGAGCATCCGACACGTCGCCGGTGATGCCGAGCGGGACCACCTGCGGAAGCGATGCGACCGCCGTGGCAGCAAGAATTCGAATCGGATTATTGAGCGCGCGATGCCGGCTATGACTTCCCGTAATGGCCAGCGGAATCAGCGTCGCAACTACGAGCTGCGCGAATGCGCGAAAGTCGCCGCCCAGCGGTGTAGCACTGACAACTGAACCGAAGAGTGTCCCGGAAAACACCCCTGAAAGAACGAGCTCGCGAACAAGGGCGATCGCGAGAATGTCGCCGGCAAACAAAACTGCATATCGCGTGGCGACCCGCATCGTGTGGCGACGAGCCTTCCGGGGCCGTCCTTGATTAAGCACGAACCTGCGGCGCAGCGCGGCAGGCGCGTGTGCCTCTGGTTTGGAAAAGCGCGTGGTAACGTGCTTCTGAGGAATAGCTGTTTTGGCGGAGTGTCAGCGGGCTGGGGTCGTGCGGAACATCGAAATCTCAATGCATTGAGCCTGGTTTGCAAGTCTTAGACTCTCAAGAACTTAGCCGTTTCCCGCGTCCCGGTTTTAAGGGCCGGTGTACGGCAGTCAGGCTCGCTGCCGTCTAATGGCTTTACCTACCGCCAGACGTTCTCCTTCCTCCAAAACGCGCCACCATGCCAATGCCGCAAAAACCGAAAGCGCGAAGATCACCATAGCGCCGGTCGCAACAATGGACCGCGAGCTAATGTATCGCGAGATGGACAACATCACGATTAGGCCTAGTGCGGCACCCATTATCTCCAAACTCTTTCCTGAAATGGCCTCCGTAGCCGATAGCCCGAGTAGCCGCCGGTTCGCATAGAGCAACAGCGACGTATCGATCGTAACACGGATGAGCCAGGCGACTGCAGCCCCGGATACGCCATAATTGACGACCAGCAGCCAGGTCACGGGCAGGTGCAACGCCAACTCTGCGATGTGAAACTTTGCGGTCAGATCCGGCCGACCCGCAGCCTGGAGAAAGGTGAATGGAGTCTGCGCGAGTCCGTTGATGAGCACACCGACTGCCAAAACCCGAAGGGCAGTTGCGCTCTGAGCCGAATAATCGGGCCCGAGCCAGAGACCCAGTATTTCAGGGGCAAAAACGGCAAGCACGCTAAGTGGCGCGAGCAGTACGAGGAAAATGTTTCTGAGGGACGCCGAGTAGACCTGTTGTCCATTCGTGGCTCGCCCAGCGGAAAGTGTGCCGGATAATGCCGGGAATAGCGCCGTGGAAAGACTGACGGGAAGGAGCAGCAACTTCGTCGCTGCTTCATAAGGACCCACGTAATACGCAACTGACGCAACTCCAACAATTGCGCCGAGCGCGAACCGGTCTATGTAAACAAGCATGGGACTTACGACACTCGACACCGCTACCCAGCCACCAAAGGTGAACAAGGTTCTGAGACGATTCCACTCGCGTGGCAGCTCCCAGTGGAACCCGGCAACATTTCGTCTTACTGCGATTGCGAGGACCACGCATGTGAGCATACGAGCAGCAAGGACAATGAGCAGGATTTTGTCGAGGCGCATTCCGAGTGGAGCACAAATCGCAGGAATCACAACCGAAGCGGCGCTGCTTGGAATTTTTATCGCGTTGCTAATACCGAATCGCTGCGCCGCCTCGAGTACACCACGCAGCGACGTTAGGCAAAGCACAACCGGAAGACTCAATCCGATGACTCGGAAAACTCCCGTGGCCTCGCCAAGCAGCTCGGGCGGGATCGAAAACGCGCGGGAAGAGATCACCGGTGCGAGCAGGATGACAGCAAGCCCGACAACCAGTGCAACGCTCACCTGGCTGATGAGCGAGATCACCGCGATTTGAGAAACCTCGTTGCGGCCCTTTGCAATCGCCTCGGATGCAAACTTTACGGTCGCTCGGTTGAGTCCGAGGTCGAAGAGCGTCAGGTATTCCAGAATGGCCCAGGCAAGACCGAGCATCCCGAAGCGCGCGGGCCCAAGTGACCGGGTGATAACCGGGAGCAGCAGGAAGGCGACGAGAAATGGAACCGCGAGTCCCATGATGTTGAGCGCCGTGTGATGCGCGACGCGTCCCATGCGTGTCTCGGTAGCGGTAACTGCAACGTCAACATCTACCGGCGTTACCCGTGAGTCTGCTTCGGCCGGATCGTTCAGGTTCAAAAAGGTCCCGCGGTGAATGTGACCGAAAGCGTCTTGTTACGGATGTCCAGTCGCGATGGGCCGTTAGGACATCCAGACTGTTCCTGGAACCAGGCATTCAGCCGGTTGCCAAAGGTGAGGTCTCCGGTGGCGCTCAGGAACCGCGAGCGCCAACCGGAGCGAACACCCGTGTAAATACTGATGTCGTGGACGCAGTAGCCGATGTACGATGGGAATCCATAAACACTATGCATATCTTCATTCCAGCGCGTTCTTCCGGCGTACGGCCCGAGGAACCAGGTGGGCGCCAGATAATCCAGCGCCAGCCATTGTGACGATGCACCGGGTCCAATGGATGCGCCGATCACCTGGCCGTGATGCGTGTAACCCTGAATCACTTTGCGGCTCGTGTAGTACGATCCGATTGGGCGATCACGGAACGTTGCGCTCTGTTCGAGATTTGTTGTCTCGGCCTGTAGCCGGAAAGTCCGGGCGGTTAACGGAGCCGGCTTCCGCCACTGAATTCCAAGCGTATACCCCTGCGTGTGGTTGGGGGCGACAAACAAGTCGCGCAGGTTAGCAGGAAGCTCGGTGCGGGACCATTCCACATAACTCTCGAACCCATCCGCTGGTGCAACCCAGCGCGCAAAAAGCGAATAAACCTGGTCTTCCCCGCCGGGATAGGAAAGCGAGTCATTGAGCGGTCGGTTGTTGGGGCGACCCGGATTGCTGAATGACCGGAGGATTCTCCCGGGAATAGTTTCCCATTTATCGACCGTTCCATAAACAGCGCGTGCAAATCCAAGTGACAGGTTCGCATGATTGGCGGGGGTGTACGAGAGTCCCGCAAGACTGATCGCCTGGAGGTTATTGGTGGCAGTCGTGTCGAAGTATCCGGATTCCGAAATTCCACCAACGATCAGCCGGGCATCGAAAGTTCCCAGCCGAGTGCGCCGCGGCTCGCTCGTGCGAACCACCAGGTGGGGGAAACCGCCCGCGTTGTTACTGAGCACGATTGCGTTCCGTATTCCGGGACCCCACCACTCATTCTCCGTGGCTGCGCCGAAAGCAACCGGGCCCAGGTACAGGAGTGCGCTGCTCTGCCCTGCATCGACGGTCTTGATTGGCTTGGCGCCCATTCGCAGCGGCTGGTCAATCGAAAGAGGCGGCTGATACCACGGGAATACAAATCCGCCGCCTCTCCTGTCCTTGGGAATAGGCGGCGCATAGAAGCGGATAGTATCGCGAATCTGCCAATACTTGTTCTCGGAATTCAGGATTTCTGGAGCAATGATCGCGCGCAGGGGTCCGAGCTGGATGCGAACGCCCGTGGAGATGCTTGTGCTCAGGCCGCGTCCCGCCCAGAGGGGGCCGTCATTCTGCGTGAGCGGAATGTTCGAGTTGGTGACAAGCAGGACGCGCACTCCATTGAGCGATATCCGGGGTCGCCAGTAATTTCCCTCGAGCGACGCGTTCAAGGTTGATGCGCTTCGCAACATGGGAAATGCAGCTGCCGTATCACTCAAAGTTCTTGTGCGGAGCTGATCGACACTGTCGCCGGTAACGAAAACCAGCGGCTTGACCGAAAAGACTGGAATCTGCGGATGTGGAAGCCCGGTAAGCTGCGCTGCCGCGGAACCGGCAAAGGTCAGAGCGAAAAGCAATCCGCCGGCAGAAAGTGCACTACAGCGCATTTTCACGTGCATTCACGTAAATTGGCGCAGCACTCGCAGGCTGGAAACTTTGACAGGATCATGAATCGCATTTGATGACCAAAGCTAGGTATGTGCGTCGCGTAGTGATAGCGGCGAGTCTTATTTCGGTTCCGGCACGAACGAGCGCCCAGCAGACCACTGCCGGCGTCGGTCTCGTTGCCATCCAGCCGGGAAGCGATCTCGACGAGTACACCCGTTATCTCCAGACCATCGGATCGGTCAGCTCTACTCCCTGGAACATTCGGGAAACGTCCATCGAACGCACTTCGATGGAAGTGCCTGCCGCCAGAAATCCGTGGAGTGCGCGATTTCAGACCCGTACATCTCCGGAGTCACTGGTGCAATGGTCGCTTTTTCCTGTCAGCGTGGACACTCGCGTGAATAGCGGTTTTCCTTTTGGGTCAAATGATGGCGCCGTATGGGCTGGACGCGGCCTTACGGTCGCAGTGGATGCGGGCGGTGTAGTCCGCGCCGGTCCGGTCGTTCTCCAGCTTAACCCAATCGTTTTCTGGGCCCAGAACGCATCATTCCCTCTGCAGGCGAATGGTAGCACTGGTCGGGGGATTTACAGGTCAGGTCCGCCGCCACTGGCGGCCGCAATAGATCTTCCGCAGCGTTTCGGCGACGCCGCATACACCCAACTGGATTTCGGTGAATCCGAGCTGCGGGTTGAAACTCCATGGGTAATGGCTGGTCTTTCGAATTCCCACCGGCTCTGGGGCCCGGCGTCATCCTATCCATTTGTGCTCGGACGGAACGCCGCGGGTTTCGGCCATGCCTTCGTATCCACGAATCGACCACTGGACTTATGGTTCGCAAAGATCAGCGCAAACCTGCTTTACGGTGTTCTTTCGCAGTCTGACTACTCGCCCGTGGCTGGCTCTGCTACGTATTTCAGTCAGCTGGAGCCAGGGCGAAAGCGATTTGCATCAGGCCTCGCACTCTCGTTCATGCCGCGTGGAATTGACGGTCTCGAGATCGGAGCCGCCCGCTTTGTTGAGTCGTTTTGGCCCCGAATGGGAATTCCATCATCCTATTTCGCGAAGCCGATCCAGAATTTTCTGAAAAAAAGCCTGCGTGAAAAAAATGCGCGAACAATTAACGACGCCGAAGGCAGCGACAATCAGCTTCTATCTGTCTTTGCGCGGTGGGTGCTGCCGCACAGCGGTGCGGAGATCTACACGGAATATGGGCGGGACGACCACGCGTATGACTTCAGGGACCTCGTAAGCGAGCCCGACCATTCGCGGACGTACATGCTCGGCTTCCGCAAAGTATTGAACCAGGACGCCGGATACCTGTCGGCGGTGCGAACAGAGATAATCAACTATCAGCTCCCAACCACAGCACGTCACCGCGACGAAGGCGGAATCTACGCGCACACCCTTCTCCGCCAAGGGCACACCCAGCGCGGGCAGATGCTGGGCGCACCGCTCGGCCCTGGTGCTTCTGCGGGTGCGGTTGTGGCGTACGATCGCTTTTCACCGGACGGACGATTAACCGTCAGCTATACGCGCAATGTGAATCAGGAAGCCGGGCGATTCTTCATCACTGGACTGCAGAGCGAGTCAGCTATCGATGTGACCCACACGCTAGGAGTTGAGCGTTTGCTTTTTCGAGGACCGATGGATCTCACGTTAGGTGGAAATCTATCGCGCGAGTTCAACCGGAATTTCGCGAGCGATGCTTTCAACTTTGGTGCTGTCGCAAGGGTTCGGTACAACCTCCGATAAGTCGCTTGCGTTCCCGGCGGGCACTACGCGCTGGACTCTTCCGAATGGAGCGCAGGGCGCGGGGCGCGGAGGAAGATTTCCAGCATCAGCAGCGACCACAGGGTTTGCGGAAAATGGCCGGGGAACGCCGAGCGGCCTTCCACGAATTCTGTCAGTTTTCTTCGATCTGCGTACTGCGCGACACGGCTGTCTGGGGCAAGCAGCAGATCGTTGAGGACCGGCTTCAGTTCGTTTTCCATCCAGCGCTTCACGGGCACTTCAAATCCGCGTTTTGGAGCGGATGAAATCGCGGATGGCAGGCGCTTGCGGGCGATTTCCCGCAACATGGATTTCGTTTCACGCGAACTGTTTCGCCACCTGTCTGGCAGGCTCCATGCAAATTCTGCGAGCGGGATATCAAGAAAAGGTGAGCGCGCCTCAAGCGAGTTTGCCATCGTCGCTATGTCCATCTTGGGAAGCAGATCATCAGCGAGGATGAGCCTGAAGTCAGACTTCTGAAACGCATCCACGCTTCGCGTAGAGACATCGTATCCACGGAGCGCCGGAAGTGGCGAATGCCGTCCGTGCAGCTTGAAAAGCTCCGGAAAGATTTGCTCTACATCCGATGGGTGGAGCAGATCGGATGTCCATGTGAGGTATCGATCCCATTCATCGGTTCCAGTGCCGCGAAGGGCGCGCGCAGCAAAACCCCCGGCGCCCCGTCGGGCGCTGCGGGCTGCGAGGGCGACACCGGCGGCATGCGTGGCTCGTGAAAGTGGCCAGGGAACTCCCGCAATCAGCGGGGCAACCCTGCCCATCCAGTACCGCCTGTAGCCCGCGAATATCTCATCCCCTCCGTCGCCGTTCAGGACAACTTTCCGGTGAGCCGCCGCTGCCTTGGAAACGAAGTAGGACGGAACCGCACTGGAATCGGCGAACGGCTGTCCGTACAGCAGCGGGACTTTCTCGATCGCCTCGAGCGGCGACATACTGAGCGGAATGGTATGGATTGGAAGTCCCAGCTTGTTTGCGACCGTGTGCGCGGCGGGAGCCTCGTTCAATACTTCATCGTCCACTTCCACAACGAAGCAGAGAAGGTCCCTCGCTCCCGCATTGGCGGCGTAGGAAGCAACCAGACCGCTGTCGATTCCGCCTGACAGAAAAAGCCCGACAGGCACGTCGCTGCGCAGCCGGAGCCGGACAGATTCCTGCAGCTTTTCATCCAGCTGCTCCATGGCTTCTTCGCGCGTGCCCGGAAAATGAGTGCGCTCCGGTACTGACCAGTATTGCCTGATCAGCGGGGACGATCCTTCACGAAACGTGAGAGTGCTCGCCGGTGGAACGGCGAACACACCTTCATAAATCGATAGCGGATGGGGTACGAAGCCGAGCGATAGATAGGCGGAGATAGCAGCTGTGGACAGTTCCGGAGAACGGTCGAGCATCGCGAGCAGGGCGGGCAGCTCAGATGCAAACGCGATTCCCTGCCCGGTCAGTGAATAGAAAAGTGGCTTCTTTCCAGCGCGATCCCGCGCCAGTATGAGCAGCTGCTTCTTTTCATCCCAGACCGCGGCAGCGAACATTCCGCGACACTCTTGAAACGCATCCTGCGCGCGCTCTTCGTAAAAGTGCGGAATGAGATTGATGTCGGATCCAGATTGCAGCCTGTGGCCTCTCGCTTCCAGAACGCGAAACGCCTCGACATAGTTGTACAGCTCACCATTGCACACACAGGCCACCGACCGGTCCTCATTGTACAATGGCTGGCCGCCGCCCTGGAGATCGATGATCGCCAGGCGGCGCATGCCGATGACAGCGCGATCCGATTGATGAATTCCCTCGCCATCGGGCCCGCGGTGTTCAAGCCGCCGCAGGGCTTCGCGCACCCGTGGCAGAGCGATGTCGCGCGGATATCCAATGAGACCGGCAATGCCGCACATACTAGCTGCGCCCCGCCGCTGCTCGATGGGAATTGCGCATCAAATGAAGCTCAGCGTCCATTGCATAAAGTTAGCAGGCTAAAATGAAATATCCGCGGAGTAATTGCCTGGATTATCTTTGATCTGAATGACTGAAACTTCAAGCCCGCCCAAAGTCACCATCTGTCTCCCGACCATTGGGCGTCTTACATACATGGAGCAAACGCTCC
>JBKJPM010000074.1:0-5301 GCA_046595175.1 Gemmatimonadaceae bacterium | reverse complement strand
TCCCGTCCGGCGTGACTGCGTCGGCCGTGTCTCTGGTGGTATCGATGCTAACATTTCTGCTGGTTTCGCGAATCACTCGCAGGGATGCGCCCGGCCAAATCGACGAGGACGTTCGCGTCATCATGGAGATGTGATGGACCCCCTTTTGTGGGAAGCGCGCTGGCTCTAACGGCACGAAATTCGAACGGGAGGACGTAAACTCTTGCCCCGTCGTTACACCCTCCTGGAGTGAATGTGGCAGAACCAGTCGAACTCACAAGCGAACACGAGATCCAGGAGATGCTTGTGAAGTCCCGGCGGTTATGCTCGAAGTAGTTCATCACACTCCGCAGGTCATCATCGTGCGGGATGGAAAGGCGACCTATGTCGCCTCGCACTGGCAAATCAAGAAGCAGGCATTGCAGCGCGCATTATTGCACGCATCTACAAAAACTGTGGACTAAAGCGAGAAGCTCTAGTTAGCCCGGCTGTCCGTGTTTCTTGAGATCTTAAGGCTAGAGCGTCGCTCCCATCTTCGTTCACGCTGTGCGATTTCTTCAATGAGACTTTCGAAGTCGTCTTCGCGCATATGCTTGCAGACGGGACGCAGTCTGTTTCGGAGGGCGCCGGTAATCTCGGCGAGTCTTGGGTCTGGAACCCGTTCGGCTTCTGAATTCATAACGGCGTGTGCGGCTAAGGCTTCAAAGGGAGCTTTCCCTTGCTGATCTGTGTAGTGCGTGCTGTTACAACGCACATAGCGTTCCGCAGGAAATTTATTCCTACCGCTCAGCTTCTTGCCAGTTACGCGGCTGAGGTTCGGGAAGGGCTATTTTGCCTGTCGAGATGGACCAGGAAGGGCCGGGCGATCATCCGCGGGCGAGCGACCTTGAACCGTGTACCGTTGAAAAAAAACTTCAGCCCGGATTAAATCTGATTTTGAAATGTACCCGGGTCCCAATGTCCTGCATCCGTCTAATGCGAGCTCAACCAGTGTAATTGCCCGAGCGAGAATTTCCGAATCGCCGAGGCCAAATTGTCCGGCTCGACTCAAGAGCAGCGCATCAGGATTGCCCAGCAGATCAGCGGCCGCTGCCGCCGAATCGTCGGAGTAAACAAGTCCACATACAAATGCAACAGCAGCTGAGACATGCGCAGGGTCAATTGCGTCAATCGAGCGGATTTCGAAATATTCGCGCGGCCGGATTTCGGGAAACAGGGTGGTCAGGTGGATATCCCACATTTCCTTCGTGGGCTTGTCCGACACAAGCAACTCGCGGAATGTCGGATATACGTTCCCACGCTGTGCAAGAATAACCGGCGCATCGAGTGCGAAATCGAGATAGCGTCCTATGGGGTCAGCCCGATCGTACGGGATGCCGCTCCGCCAGGCATCGAGCATTCGCCACACATGTGCGCGGTAGGATTTGTGTCCCGTGCTTTTTCCGGCATAGTTCGGTGAGTTCGCAAAGATGGCGACGAGGTATGGTGCCAGTGCATTGAGGAGGCGCCAGCGATCGGTTGGCTGCTCACCACGGTCCACGTTGATCTGCAACGAGGCAGTTTGCCGCATCATCAAAATGCCAAATGCGCCAATTGACTCAAAGTAGTTCGTCATGGCGGAATAGCGTTCGCGATGAAGCTGAAGTGGAACATCCTGTATCGAACTCAGGTCGTCGATTCCGAAGGTTTTCAGTTCGATTCCCGTATGCGCCGCGCGAGAACTGATGACGGCCATCCACTTTTCCAGCGACGCAATGAGTCCAGACGCCGTGGGAAAGACTGCAGAGCTTAACTCGATTTGCCCGCCCGGCTCGAAAGTGAGGCGGCCGTCCTGAAACTCCCAGCAGCTTGGATCGGGGTCCATTCGCACCTCAGTCCACCCCAACTCTTTTCCAAGAGAGGCAACAAACCCAGCTCCACTGGAATTTTCGGAGTGGGCCAAAATTCGTCGCCCGGTCGCCGACTCCACGGGTATCATTTCCAGCTCGGCGCCAACCCCTCTTGAGTTTCTGCTGGATTCGTTTGTCGCGGGGAGGAACAGGCTCCTCACGTCTTCGAGCAGAGACTCCCTGCTTAGTGGCTTCACTCCGCGCGCTTGCTTCGGCCTACGGCGAGCGCGAACAGCTGGTCATCGCCAGTTATCCATTCGTCCAGAATGAGTCCCGCAGGATCGAATAGATCTTCGATCGCGTCACGGTTATACTTGTAGCTGACCTCTGTGTGTATCGACTCGCCTTCGGTGAACTCAACCGCATCCATCCCCGGAATTGTGACGGACTGCGGTTTGGTGCTGACGAGGTGCATCTCGATTCGGTACAGGACCTGATTATAAAACGCGTGATGTCGAAAAGCACCCGTATCAAAGTCTGCACCAAGCTCGTTATTGATTACCCGGAGCATGTTGAGGTTGAACTCAGCGGTGACGCCGCGGCTGTCATTATACGCCGCCTCGAGCGTAGTTACTGACTTACGAAGATCACATCCAAGCAGGAAGCGATCTTGTGTACCGAGTAGTCGAGCGCATCGAGACAGGAGGTCGATCGTTTCGCCCCGGGCAAAATTTCCGATGGTACTTCCCAGAAAGGCAATCACTGTTGGCGATTCAGTTTGGGGAAGTAAAAAATCGCTGGTAATGTCTGCAACAGCCGGCAAGATTCGCAGGGATGGATACTCACTGCGAAGCTGCCTTGCGACACCGTCCAAAAAGTCGGCACTAACATCAACGGGTATGTAGACCTTGCCAAACCCCAAGTCGCGCATTGCATCCAGAATCACACGCGTCTTGTTTGCACTTCCAGCGCCGAGCTCGACCAGCGTACAAAGTTTTGTATGCTGCACAAAAGCTGGAGCGCAGTCGTGCAGCAGCTTCCGTTCAGCTTCGGTGGGGTAGTACTCAGGGAGCCTGGTGATCTCCTCGAAAAGTTCAGAACCACGTTCGTCGTAGAAGTATTTTGGGCTAAGCTCCTTCTGTTCTTTCGCGAATCCAATGCGAATATCGCGCAGAAGATCGTCCCGCTTGATGAGTCCGGTTCGCCGCCTGTCTGCACATTCCATCGTGTCAGCCATCCTGGGCACACCTGAATCCGCTGAAGATCTGGCGGCGAATTGGATAGTCCCAGTTTCGAAACGTGTTTCTGACTGCTCCCCAGCGAGTCGCCCATGATCCGCCGCGCAGAACCTTGTACTCGGGCCCGAAAAACACTTCTGAGTACTCAGGGTACGGGAAGGGCGCGAAACCGGGATGACCGCAAAAGTCGGATGATGTCCACTCCCAGACGTCCCCAATCATTGCGATACATCCAGCAGGCGAGGGCGAACCGCTGAATGACCCCACCGGAGCTGTGTCAAATGCAAGTTGATCGATGTTGGCTCGATTGCCGGCAGGACCCGAATCACCCCAGGGAAAGATCTCCGCCCTTTTCGTCGCGGGATTCCAGGACGCCGCCGCTTCCCATTCATTTTCGGTGGGAAGTCGCTTCCCGGCCCACTTGGCAAAAGCTTCGGCTTCGTAGGAGCACACGTGACAAACCGGGCGCAGGGGATCCACAACACGGTCAATATCCATGACAGCCTGATACCAGTCTCCATCCCGCTGCCGCCAATGCTTCGGCGCTGTTATGCCAGTCTCCCTGAGCCACGCGCGGCCCTTCTCCGACCACAGGTGATCGCGTGTGTACCCACCGCCGCGCATGAACTCCAGGAACGCGCCATTCGTTACCGGCGTTCGGTCGATCCGAAACCCTTTTAGGTGCACAGTGTGCCGAGGTCGTTCATTGTCATACGCAACCGCGACGTCGTCTGTGCCGATCACGACGTCGGATTCCGGAAAGGAAACCATTTCACCGTATGCTTCCGAGGAAGCCGGGAAAGTGACTTGTCGCGGTGGAGAGTACGGGACACCCTGCTTGAGCTGGAGAGTCTGAAGAATCGTTTCGTTGTGCTGGTACTCGTGCTGGAGAACCATGTTGTACACGTAACCGTCCCGCAGCAGGGGATTCGACTCGTCAAACTCGATTGCTTCGAGGCGCTCGAGCACGCCGCTGCGAATCCGCTCAAGCTCACCAAGAATTTGAGCACGCGGTTTCAGGGGAAGGCTCCCGCGTACGGCACGCGGATTTTCGAACGGGTTATAAATGCCCGGCATCTCGGAAAATTCGATCTTGCCCTCGAGATTCCTCGTCAGCCACAGCTCCTCAAAGTGGGCGATGTGCCCAATGTCCCAGATGATGGGACTCATCAGGGGGTCGTGCTGGAGCAACAGGTCTTCCTCCGAAAGGGGCGCAATCAGGAGGAGGGTGCGTTCGCGCGCCTCCTTCAAGGAGCGCGCAATGGTCTTCTTCAGGGATTCGGCCGCCCGATCAGAAACTTTTCTATGGACTGACATTTCTCAGGAAATTACGTTAGCGCTCTTGAATGGCATAACACGGACCCCACTTCAGCCCTTCCGACCATGATCCGCTGGATAAAACGAATCGGCCTTGGAATTCTCGCACTCATACTGCTCATTGTAATAGCGGTCGGGGCAGCGTACGCGGTAGTAGGGCGGAAACTGGCTAGGACATACCCCACGGAGGTGGCAGCGGTTGCGATTCCGACCGATTCAGCTTCGCTTGAGCGAGGACATCATCTTGTCGTCGCGGTGAATAAGTGCGTTGGATGTCATGGCGACAACCTCGGCGGAAAGAAGTTCGCCGACGATCCGATGTTCGGCAGGGTGTACGCGGCCAACCTGACATCAGGCAATGGTGGAGTGGCAGCCGGTTTCACCGACGCTGACTGGGTTCGCGCAATTAGGCGCGGTATCGGAGCGGATGGTCGGCCAATGGTGTTCATGCCATCTGACGCATACTACTATATGACTGATGCAGACCTGGGGGCAGTGATTGCGTACCTCAAGACGGCAAACGCCGTGGATTTCGTGGTGCCAGAGCGGAAAATCGGTGTCCTCGCGAGAGTGCGGAGCGTCTCCGTTGGGCTGCCTCTGATTCCAGCTGAAAAGATTCCGGATGGAGAAATTCCAAGACCCACCGTGCCCGCAGGCCCGACGCTCGAATATGGAAAATATCTGACTCAGATTGGAGGGTGTCGCGGTTGTCACGGACCTTCGCTTTCCGGCGGTAAGCCAATCGATGGGGTAAAGTCGGCCAATCTTACTCCGACCGGCTTGAGAGGCTGGACTGAAGCCGATTTCGTCAAAGCAGTGCGTACCGGTGTGCGCCCGGGCGGACGAATGCTGAGTGCCGTGATGCCATGGCCATATGTGGGAAAGCTCACGGATGACGAACTGCATGCGACGTGGCTTTATCTCCGTTCAATTCCGCC
>JBKJPM010000205.1:0-25252 GCA_046595175.1 Gemmatimonadaceae bacterium | reverse complement strand
TGGCCGCTGGCCATCTGGTATCGCAGATCTCTCAAGACGACCATCAAGGCAAACGTGGATGCGTTTATTTACGCGGTTATCACGGCTTTGACTTTCGTCTGGCTCTGGCCCAGGTAGGCGGGCTAGAGGCATGGCTCGTGCGTAATGTTCAGCAGGAGCGTGACGCCATGCGATCAATTCAGGGACACATCAGTTGGGTATTTCTTGCTTTTATTCTACAGGGATGCACCCGGGGAGAATCGGCCCAGGTAATTGCCGAGGCGGCAAAACCGGCATTGCAGAACGATACGGCCCCAGCGGTAGTAAGAAATGATTCCATCCGGGAACGGGCTGCGAGCATTGCAGCCACTGCAAGCATAGCGTCGAAGCGCCCACAAATCGATACGGCGATGTTCGCCGGAGGATGCTTCTGGAGCATGGAACGGCCTTTCCAGCATGTTCCGGGAGTGATTGGAACGACGGTAGGCTATGCCGGTGGACATACGGCGCATCCGACGTATGAGCAGGTCAATACTCGCACCACCGGTCACACCGAAACGGTTCGCGTAGAGTTTGATCGCGCCAGGGTTTCATACGAAAACCTTCTGGATGTGTATTGGCACAATATCGATCCTGTGACCAAAGACCGGCAGTTTTGCGATGGAGGGTCAGACTATCGCACGGCCATATTCACCCGAAACGCTGAGCAGCGTTCAGCGGCGATTGCGACGAAAAAGGCCTTCGATCAGTCCGGGCATTTCAAGACACCGATTGTTACTGAAATTGTGGCTGACGCCAAATTCTGGCGTGGCGAGGAATATCACCAGCACTTCGCCGACAGAAACCCTGAACGGTATGAGTCGTACAAGCGTGGCTGCGGCAGGGATGCCCGGCTTCGCGAGCTATGGGGAAACGCGGCAGCACCGTACGTACCAAAATCGTAGCGCATCCCGGTAATGTTGGTTCGCTAGTAGTAATACCCGTAGATGATATCCATCTCGTCATCGCTCGTTAGTCCAAAGCTGATCATTGCCGCCGTGGTGTTGTTGTACGTGACTTCAGAGGTGAGCCCCTCGCCGGCCTGAAGCACCAATGGCTGAGTAAATGTGGCAATCTCCGGATCTCCCCAGTCTGTGTTCTGGTACACGATTTCACCGTTGCGCGGGCCCCCTGCGACACGCACCACGAATTTTTCTCCATGCTTGTGCATGTGAGAGGTGAGCATGATGATCGTGGTTGTACTGGTGACCTTGAAAGTCTTGGTAATTGTTGTCCGCTGGTTGGCAGGCAGCGTGATCGTTTCATTATTCATGAACAAGGTGTGGGCCACTTTAGTCACTGCCGAGCGGTCCACGGTATTGAAGTTGACGAAGACCTCGCCCGTAATGGTCCCGCTTGTCGTATTTACGTAGTGCGAGTTGAGATCGAGTATCGCGTTAGCAGGCAGCTCCAATCCAACTCCAGAGGGAAATTGGTAGCCCCCGGTCGAAGTCATGGAGCCCGCAAGGAATACGTGATATCCCATCGGCAGCATCTTGATAAAGTCGAGGGTTCCATCTGCCTTCCTGATGTCCCTTATGACGTTGACCAGTGGCATTACGCCGAACGGGATGTTCGGAGTAAAGGTGTCCACCAGAAGATGGTGGCTGTTGGACCGCATCCGGGTTTCAATTTTGGATATGTATATCGGAGCCGGATTGCCGAGATCTCGCCGGACGAAAAGCTCTCGCTCGAAATGCGGCGCAACATCGAACGGGCCCGCTTTTATCTGGTATCCGCTAGTCGGAACGGGAAGTGGCGCGAACGGCGCGTACGATGGCCTCGCAAGATTGTTGAGCACGCTCGCATCGGCGACTTCTCCTTTCTCATGGGCGCCGGCGTTTATCCACTTCTTGATGAATTCAATCTGTCCGATGGTAAGCGACTGGGCGCCAAGCGGCATTGGCGCGCCGTAGTTCTGGGTATGGTTGGGGTCCCAGAGAATGAGCTTCTGATACAAGAGGCTTTTTTCAGCGTTGCCGGGCAGCACCCGCATCATCCCATCATTGCGTGCATTAGGCTCGTGAGCCGGAACGTTGACCAGATTGCGATAAGCTGTGGCGAGATCGAGTGCCAATCCCGACTCGGTCGCAAAAGAGCTGCCGCTCGTATGACAGGTGGCGCAGTTGTCAGCGAGTATGCGGGTCTGGATTAACGCAAAGGTGGACGTTGCCTCAGTAACGGGCCCAGTCCCGGCGTCGGCCGATCTACCGCCACACGCGCTTCCTGCCATCAACGCAAGGAGAAAACCAACTGTCCGGAACTTTCGCATCACCTTTGCTCCCGCCTCGGTCCGAGCTCTGGATTAATAGGCAAATGTAGCGCCTTCGATTAAAAATCCCCAGAAACTCCTGGGAGTTCCGAATCCCATTCTTCCCTTTACTTGCCCTGCCTGATCGTAAGCTGAGCATTCGCATCTGCCTGTGCGCGAAGTGCGATGCCGGACCGCAGAGCGTGTACCGCCAGGCCCTTTACGTCCGTCACCTCGGCCGTCAAGCGCACTCCCGGTGCAAGGTCGCGGTTCAGACCTTCCTGCAAGTGAGAGCGTCCTGTTGCAATGATATCGCCTGCCGCCCACCTCGCATGCGTTCGGAAAAAGGTCCTGACATCGTCGTGCTTGAGCCATTCAAATCCGCTGACCAGGCTATTAGCTGACGCGACGTCGTACTCCAGGTCCGGAACGAACAATTCGCGGGAAGCCGGATCGTATACCGGAGTGCCCACGAAAAAAATGTGGGCCCGCGCAGATCCGGTAAGCCTGAGCTCCAGCGCTACCTTGCCCCCACCGATTCCAAACAGCCGCGCCTTTTTTACCACCAGCTTCTGTCCGGAGCGCTCAACTGTCTTTCCGACAAGCTGATCCTGCAGCAGTCGAGTCGCCACGTCGTAACCCAGGATTGCTTCCAACAGAACGTGCAATCCGTCGCCGACTGCGGCTGAGTCGAGTGGCGGAAGCGGAGCATTTCCCTCGGCGGGCCGGTTGCCGGTCAAGACTCTCGGAGACGCAGAAAAGCCGAGAGCCGTTACGAGGGTGCGTCTGGTGCCAAGCGACTTGCCCATCCTCACGGCCGTAGGATTCAGTTTGAGCCAGACATTGTCCGTAAGCTGAATTGGCTTTTGAAGCAGCACCCACCACTCCTCAAAACGGGGACGGATGGCCACTGCCGAAATCTTTCCATCAATAAATGATCGCTTTTCTTCCAGCAGACTGCGCGTAGCGTCTATTACACGAGAAGTGACGTCTATACTGAACACCGTAACGCGGCACATGTCACGCGTGTCGGCACTGACAGGCGAGACCCGCTCTATGCGGGAACGGCCTCTGAGTTTCC
This sequence comes from Gemmatimonadaceae bacterium, assembly GCA_046595175.1. Lineage (GTDB taxonomy): Bacteria > Gemmatimonadota > Gemmatimonadetes > Gemmatimonadales > Gemmatimonadaceae > UBA4720. The sequence goes on along the minus strand of JBKJPM010000205.1, from coordinate 21,902 downwards.
AGTCAGAAGTGATGCGAAGCGGCACTGCAATTTCGATAACGGCACGCGGCCGCTCGTTATCTATGCCGCATGACGCACTGACTTCGGGAGCAAAGCGCGAGTCGTACCAGCCTCTTCCCACGTAGTGAATGACGGCCGTGATGTGCGCCGTCTGCCCATCTAGGGACACGCGAAATGGATCCCGCGAGGCTTCAAAAGCGATATGCATCCGCGGGCGTTCCGGAACCGCCAGCCGTTTGCTGATGTTCCCGAATCGCGTTGGCACCGCTTTTTCCATCGCCGCGATTACGGGCGCGAGATCATAGGTCAATGGAATGTCTAGGGTAGAGGTCGCAAGCGGTGGAACGGTATCGATATCAGCCGACATCGTTGGGGGAGGTGCGTCGACGCGAGTGCGATCGCAACCCGCGAGCAGAAGGATTGCGCCGAAGATCGGGAGCCGGACGTGTGCGCAGACGATTGAGGCTGTCTTGGATGATATCATGGCGTTTTACATCCCAGCAGCGAGCGCACGAACAGCGCCGAGGACGTCGCGCCAGGCTGCGGAAACGGGCGCGACGAGATCGAAGTGACCAGCCGATTCGATCGCGCTCAACCGGGCGTTTCCGCCGCTTGCGCGGACCAGTGCGAGCATCGATTGGCTTTGCGATAAAGGAACGATTGAGTCGGCTGTTCCATGAACGAACCTGATACGGACGCCCCGGGGAATGCGCTCTGCAGGGTTCACTGCGGAATAACGCTCGGGAAATTCGGCGGGTGTTCCGCCAATTAGCGCATCCACTGATCTATTGCACGAGTGCATTCCCGATCCATAGGTGCGCAAATCCGTAATGCCGGCCAGGCTTACCACTCCTGCCACGACGATCGGTGCCTCTGCGACCGGAACACCATCGAGTTGTTCGCCGCGCTTTCGTGATGCCGCCCATAGCGCCAGTTGCCCACCGGCAGAGTGGCCCACAATGACAATGCGTGTAGTGTCCAGGCGTGAAAATCGTTTAGTAAGCTGTCTGGTGAAGTCCAGTCCCTGTGCAACATCTGCAAAGGTCCCCGGCCAGCCACCGCCTGAATCACCGACGCGACGGTATTCAAGCGTCCACGTTGCGTAGCCGGCGCGGGTGAGCGCGTCTGCTGCGTGCGACACGTGGGTGAGGTCGAAAGCCGCACGCCAGCAGCCGCCATGAATCAGAACGACTACCGGGACTTTTTTGTTGCCGGACGGAAGTCTGATCTCCCCGAACTGAAGCGAGTCAGACCCGTAGGAGATGCGCTCGCCGGGCGGAGGTATGGGGCCTGCAGTCAGCTCGTCGTACGGTATTCCGTTTCTTGCAGGTATGGGAACTGCTCCGCCGCAAGCGACCAGCACTCCGGCGAGCCAGAACGCAACAAGGCACTTTTTAGGTAAAGACATGGAGTGTCTCTATAATGGCCTGTATAGTGCCCGGTGGGTATGATGTCATGTCAGAAAACTCCGCCATATTCTCTTGGATGAAGAGGGCTGCGCTTGCAGCTCTTGTCGGCATAGCTGCTGCATGCTCACCACTTAGAGTTGCTCAAGATTTTCTTGGTGGAGACCATTTCACCCGGACGACGAGCCTGGAGTATGGCGGTGCGTCCGCGAAACGCCTCGACGTTTACCGACCGCGCGCCAGACGCGGTCCCTTGCCGGTAGTCGTTTTTCTTTATGGGGGAAGGTGGCAACACGGCTCCAAGAACGACTACCAGCTACTTGGAAGTGCGTTCACTCAGCGCGGCTTTGTTGTGGTCGTGCCCGATTATCGAATGTACCCAGATGCCGTTTTCCCGGCCTGGGTTGAAGACGCTGCCCAGGCAGTTCGATGGGCGCACCAGAATATTCATCGCTTCGGCGGCGACAGTGCCCAGCTCTATGTTGTCGGTCATTCGTCTGGAGCGCATTCGGCAGTGATGCTCGCTTTGGATGAGCACTACCTGCGCGACGTCGGATTACCTGCGCGCGCAGTGCGCGGATTCGTGAGCCTGGCTGGCCCTGTTGATACAACCTGGACTGACCCTGATGTTCAGGCGCTCATGGGGCCGAGGGATGCCTGGCCATCGACGTATCCACGCACTCATATTGATGGCAGGGAACCACCGCTTTTGTTATTGCATGGCAGTAGTGACAAGACCGTTTCTCCTTCCAACTCTATCGGGCTCGCTGCACGCATCTCGGCGCGCGGAGGTTGTGCCAGAGCAATCGTGTACCCCGGGGTGGGGCACGTCGAGATTGTTGTCGCGCTGGCGGAACCCCGCTTGGGAATCGCGCCGGTTTTGAATGACATTATCAGCTTTATTGCAGAGGCAGGAACAAAAAAGTGCCGTTCCAACTGATGATCGGAACGGGTGTGAGCGTTACCTGTTAGGCCTTGTTCTTCACGGAACTCGAACCCACACGAAAAACACATCTTGATTCCCGAGGACATTCGTACGGTGTCCGTGACCTTGAGTGTCCGAAACCAGCAGCACGGAGCCGGCTACAAATTTTCTCCGTTGTCCATCGCCGGCCTCGACTTCCATGACACCGTTCAACACCATCACGAACTGCTTGCGCGGTGCCGGGTGCCAGTCTGTGCGGTATCCCTGAGGCAGACGCATAAACCCAATCTTCTCGGCGTCCAGGAATGGTGTAGCCAGCTTCTGCTTTCCGTCTGACTGCCAAAGGAGATCTTCGTCTCCGAAGTGCGTGAGATCGTGGGAATCCGAAGAGAGAACTGCGTACTTCAACTGCTTTTGATCCTGAGCCTCGCTCGAAGCACGGAGCACAGGAAGCAGCACCAAGGCTAAAAACAGTATTGTCTTTTTGGGCATGTCCACCTCGGAGTTGGTCGTTCGGTTACATGACCCCGATCAGAGCCTGCGCAGCTTTTACTGCACCCCGCGCAGGAACAATCGCGGCGCTGCTCACAACAGATCCAGGCACCACGCTCTTCAACCGTGACTCGAGCTTTTTCCGAAGATAGGTTCCCTTTTGCAGCAGTCCCCCAGAAAGTGCGAGGGGAATCTCTGCGCGCTCATCCACGAAAAGTGTTCGCGCGAGAGCACGCGCATGCAGCGCGAGCTCTTCGACCGCCAAGCTCACGAGTGACGCAGCACGGGTGTCACCGTTCGCGGCCTCGGTAAAAACTGCAGGCGCAAGCCCGGCAAGGTCGGCTGGCTTAGCACCGATCGCCCAGGGAATCAAATCCTCAATATCGTTCACCTGCGTTGCAGTGAGGATCGCGCCGGTCAGCGACGTTTCTGGCTCACGATTATCATGCGCAGCCGCAACAATTCCGAGTGCACGCCGACCAATCCAGGCCCCACTGCCTTCATCACCGATTGCCAAACCCCAACCGCCAGCTCTCGCAAATGCACCATTGGGACTTCGTCCAAACGCAACTGACCCTGTTCCAGAGATCAGCATGACTCCCGGTCCAGTTCCAAACGCATCCGACAGCGCGATGAGGGCGTCAGCTTCCACTACAACTTCTTCAGCCAGATTTCGGTGCTCGAGTTCCAGCTGCAGCGCGCGCTTTTCCTCCGCGCGCCCCACTCCTGCAACGCCGACGTAGATCATCCGCGCACGCTGGTCACCAATGTTGGCGCTTTCCAGGGCTTCGCACACGGTACTGGCAATTACATCAGCTGACCGCCCCGCCAATCCCGGAACTACTGCGGAGCCCGATCCTTCAGCGGTCGCGAGCTCGCGTCCCTCGCTGTCCGCAACGATTACGCGCGTGCGCGTTCCCCCACCATCTACTCCAATTACAATACCGCTCAAGATTGCAGCCTCTCAGGTTCCGGGTGTGTCAAAGACGAAAGAATTCCAATGGTCATCGTCGCCGTGGTCCCGATCAGTACATACCATGGCCACGCAATGTGAGACAGCGTGGTAAGCGTCCCCGATATAGCCGGAAGGATGGGAATCAACGGCTTGGCGAAGACAACAAAGGTCATTGCGAGGATTCCCATTGCCATTCCCGTTATCGCATCCCGCTGAATTGCACGCCGCCACAGGATTCCCAGGAAGAATCCGCCGAGCAGAGCGCCGTAAGTGAAGGAGGCAATCGAAAGGGCGACTACGACTACGGGCGTTCCCTGTTGTCTGTACAAGAGAGCTGCGATAAGCAGAATCGTTCCCCAGAAAAGCGTGAACAGCTTGGCCATCTTCAGGGTGCGCTTGTCGCCGGCGGAACGGCCCGAGATCGGAAGATAGATATCGTGCGTCGTCGCAGCCGCCAGTGAATTGATTGCGCCCGAGTGCGCGCTCATCGTCGCCGCGAGAACTGCAGCGACAATCAGTCCCTTTAGACCGGCGGGCATGTTCTCGACTACGAAAGTGGGGAAGATCGAATCAGGTACCGCAAAGGTCTTTCCTGCGTAAAACGTGTATAGCCCAATTCCGATCATCAGGAAGAGCGTGAATTGGACGAAGACGGCAATTCCGCTCCCGATCAATGCCTTGCGCGCATCCTTGAGGCTGGACGCTGCGAGCAAGCGCTGCACGATCACCTGGTCGGCACCGTGCGATGCCATCGAGAGAAATGCGCCGCCGATCAATCCTGCAAAGAGTGTCTGCGCCTTGTCGAACCCGAAGTACGCGTCTATCACTCTTAGTTTTCCAGCACTTGAAGCGTGATTGAAAATCTCACCCCACCCGCCGTTCACGCCGCGTCCAATCAATACAATTGCGAGGATTCCACCCAGCAGGTAGACGCAAGTCTGGAGTACATCCGTCCAGACGACGGCGCGCATTCCGCCGTGATAGGTGTAGATGAGCGTGAGCACACCGAGAATGAGAATCGCGGCCGGCATCACATACTGCTGGGGAACCGAAGGTCCGATGATCAGGGCGATCGGAATTGCTGTCGCAAACACGCGAACCGAATCCGCGAACGCGCGCGTAATCATGAAGATCACTGACGCAAACCTTCGTGTCGCAACACCAAATCTCTTTTCGAGCAGCGCGTAAGCCGTGACGAGCTCACCCTGGTAGTAGCGGGGCAGCAGCGTGTACGCGACGATCACTCTACCAATCAAATATCCGGCTGCGATCTGCAGGAAGCCGAGATTTGTGGTGTACGCGAGCCCTGGAATGCTGATAAAGGTGAGTGCACTCGTCTCGGTCGCGACAACGGAGAAGAGAACCGCCCACCAGGGTATCTGGTGACCCGCTACGAAATAGTCCTTGGAATCTTTCTGGTTGCGTCCGAGCCAGATGCCGAGGACCGTCGTGCCGGCGAGATACGCAACGAGCACAAACAAGTCGAGGGCAGTGAATGATGATTTCATTGCACTGCCCTCGAAGTTGAGACGATAGACGTCGTCAGGTTATCAGGCCGTAAAAGAGCTGCCGCAGCCGCAGCCACCGGTCGCGTTTGGATTCTTGAATGTGAAGCCCGAGCCCTGCATGGATGTCACGTAGTCGATCGTGATTCCATTCAGGTACTGCACGGAAAAGGGATCCACGAAAACCTTGAAGCCTTCGTAGTCGAGCACGAGATCGTCCTCAGCGCTGCGATCTTCAATTACAAGGTTGTACTTGAAACCGCTGCAGCCGCCGGGCATCACGCTCACGCGCAGCCCGCCATCCTCAACAGTGACGCCTTCCGCGGCCATGAACTTCTTGACCTCGACGCCGGCTGCAGGTGTTAGAACAAGCTCGAGCTCTGGTTGTGACGATATTGCCATTTAAACCTCCAAAAGTCCTACCTATATAGTATGCAATCTAAGCGGCATCAGCAGAAGGAGGTAGCTGTTCCGCACCCCCGCGGGCAAAGGATTTGGCGATCCAGGCAAAAGCAACAGCCGCGATGAGCATGAGCAGCAGTCCCTTTCCTGTGTCGCCGAAAATGAGCTTCCCAATGCCGAACAGTGTGGAATACACCGCCACGATTCCGGCGATCCAGTTCGTCCAGGCGAGCGCTCCGCCGGGAATTCCTTCCCGCCCGTAGCCTAGCCTCGTCGAGATAGTTGCCCATCCGGGTCCGCCCGGCCGAACGCGTTCGTAGAACGACTCCAGAATCTCCGGACTCTCTGGCTGCGTCAGGAAAGTCACGCTCAGCCATATGACGGTGCTGACGATAACAGTCACGAGCATGATTGTCGCATCGGCATTTGGATCACCAGGAGCAAAGCGCTGGGGAATTGTCTGGAATGCGACCGTAGACACGACTAGCGACGCGATCATCGCACTGATCTCCGACCAGGCGTTGATGCGCCACCAGTACCAGCGGAGTATCAACACGAGTCCTGTTCCTGCTCCCATCGCCAGCAGGAATCTCCACGCGCGCTCCACGGAATCCAGCTGGGACGTGACCAGAATCGATGCGAGGAAAATCAACACGGTCGCGATTCGTGAAATTTTCACGTAGTGGGCTTCCGTCTCGTTCTTCTTCATGAAGCGACGGTAGAGGTCGTTTACGAGATACGAAGCACCCCAGTTCAGGTGAGTGCCAACCGTGGACATGTAAGCCGCTGCGAAGCCGGCCATCATTACCCCGCGCCACGGGGTCGGCAGATAATCCACGAACGCGTGCACGTAACCTGATTCCTTGTCGGCGAGATTCGGATACAGGATCACAGTTGCGAGTCCAGTCACGATCCACGGCCAGGGCCGGAGCGCGTAGTGCGCAACCTGGAAGAGCAGTGTTGCAAGCACACCATCCCGCTCGGTCCTTGCCGAGAAAATGCGCTGAGCTACATATCCACCACCGCCCGGCTCGGCGCCCGGATACCATGCCGCCCACCATTGCACCGAAAGGAATACGGTCAGAGCGAGAACCGGCATCCATGCGTGCGCCGCGATGCCGCTTGGTGTGAAGGACACAGGTAGAACGGAGAGGGCTGCCGACTCACTGCCAAAATGTTCGGCGAGCTTGACCTTCATCACGCTGATTCCACCGACAGCGTTTACAGAATACACAGCGAGAATGATTACCGCTGACATCTTGACCACGAACTGGATGAGATCAGTCCAGAGCACCGCCCACAGCCCCGCCGCAACGGAATACACGACAGTGATGACGAAGCAGATTCCCACCGCCAGAATCGGGGAAATGCCGAGCGAGATAGTGAGAATCTTGATCATCGCGCGTGTGACCCAACCCAGAATGATCAGGTTGATAGGAATCGCTAGATAGAGCGCACGGAATCCGCGCAGGAATTTCGCGGGGCGTCCGGCATACCGGATCTCCGCAAACTCCACGTCAGTCATCACGTTCGCGCGGCGCCAAAGCTTTGCAAAAAAGAACACGGTGAGCATTCCGCTCATGACCATGTTCCACCAGAGCCAGTTGCCAGCGACTCCGTGCGCGACAACCAGGCCGGTGACCACCAGTGGCGTGTCGGCCGCGAATGTCGTCGCGACCATCGAGAATCCGGCAAGCCACCAGCTCACGTTTCGGCCGGAAAGGAAGTACTCCGTCGTGCTTTCCCCTCCGCGTTTTGTGAAGAGAAGGCCCACTCCCGTGGAAAGCGCGAAATAGGAAGCGACGATGATCCAGTCTATAGCGGAAAGATTCATGACATAGGGGGCAAGGGTGTCCAGAAGTGTCTTTCCCGGGGCAGATCATTTGCAAAAGAGACCAGCCCCGATCCTGCGTAATGGAACGTCAAGGCGTATCATAAGGTAGGATTGTTGATCTCGCCATTTCCCTGATTCGGAGTCGAATGCGATCCCAGAGACTAGTTAGCGCTTTTGCCTCGATTGTACTGGCCTCCCTTGCCGGTGCCTGCACGGTTACGAATCACCGACTCGACCCCACAGATGATCTTGCCGAAACTCCCGTAAGGGCCGGAATAACCGGACTCCTGAAAGACAGCATTCACCTGATTGCGGGAAAACGCGTCGGGATTCTCACCAACCAGACAGGAATCAACGAGAAGGGCCGATCGGATATCGACCTGCTGGCTAGCGACACCCGCGCGAAGAACGCCAAGATTTCACTCGTCGCAATTTTCACTCCGGAACATGGTCTTGAAGGGACGGAAGACAGGCCGAATGTTCCGGGCGGCGTGCACAAAGCGACCGGCGTAAATGTTTATTCCCTCTACGGGCGCGGGACGTCTCCGCCACCTGACAGCATCCTTCAGAAGCTGGACGTCCTCGTCTATGACCTGCAGGATATTGGAACTCGCACGTGGACTTATGTGAACAGCATGGTGTACGCGATGCGGGCTGCGGCCAAGAACGGCAAGAAGATGATCGTGCTGGACAAGCCCAATCCGATAAGCGGCTACATAGTTGAGGGTCCGATGCTCGACGCCGCTGTGATTGCGAAGTACCACCCGGCAAATGGACCGTCTACAACCGATGTCGTTCCGCTCGTAGCAGTTCCGATGCGGCACGGAATGACAATTGGTGAAATGGCCCTCATGTATAAGGACATTCTGAACATTCCCGTGGACCTGAGTGTGATCCCTGCTCGCGGCTGGCAGCGCGAGCTTTGGTACGACAGAACCGGGCTGCCCTGGGTCAAGCCATCGCCAAATATGCCGACGCTGCAGAGTGCGATGCTTTATCCCGGCATAGTCATGTTTGAGGCAACGAATGTGTCGGTTGGAAGAGGAACGCCGACGGCTTTTCAGCTGGTCGGTGCTCCCTGGCTCAAGGCTGCGGAAGTCGTGAAGATTCTAAGAGACCGCGAGATGCGCGGAGTTCGCTTTGCGGTCGAGCCGTTCACCCCGCTGAATCCGACCGATTCCAAGTATTCCAACACTCGCATTCCCGGCATCCGTATAAGCGTGACGAATCGCAGCGGACTGCAGGCGGTTCGTGTGGGCGCTGCTATTCTTTGGGCGATCAACAAAACGTCGCCGGACTCGCTCCGTGTGAATGCTGTCAGCTTTGATCGTCTTCTCGGCAAACCGGCTCTGCGTGAGGCGCTGATGAGGGGGGAGGATCCCGACATGCTGATGGATCGGGAGTTTCAGCCGGTGTACGATTTTCGTGAGCGGACACGGAAGTATCTGTTGTACAAGTAGAGGCTGCCAGCGGATAGCGTCCAGCTATCCGCGTCCAGCTCGGTTTTTCTGTAAGCCGGAGAAACGACGAGCTTGACGCTAATGGCTGAAAGCGGGCAGCTCAGAGCTGGCTGTTAGCTCGCCTTTTGCAGAGTTGCGCTTCACTCAAGGAGATCTCATGAAAAAACTGATCCTCGCGGCCCTCATAACTGCTGCAACCGCTTGCGCCGGCAGGCAGGTGGAAGTCACGACCGGCGCCCAGCCAGCGGCTGACGTTGGCATACACATGACCAATAACCTCAGCCAGGCCGTCAATGTGTACGTCACGACGGGCGGAACGGACATGCTGCTGAAACAGGTCGCCGCAAACTCGACCGAGCATTTGCCGGTGCGGGGGATTGGCGCGGGAACAAATGTGACGCTCAAGGCAGTCACCGTAGACGGGACCCGCACCTACACCCGAAAGGACGTAACTTTAGGCTCGATGTACGAGTGGCGCGTTCCCTGACGCTCGGCTAGCCATAACGTGGCTCACAGCGTAGTTTTACGGGTCGAAGGGTCTCTCAACTTCGGCCCATTTTTTTGCTCCTTTTCCGCCCCCCGTTTTGCGTGAGGCGGATGTTGCTTTTCCCGACCACCTGCGGGTGAATGAAAGCACTCTGGACGTCGCTGACGAATGCATATCTCCGAACCATAAGTCCCGTCGCGGACCTACTGGTGCGCTGGAACGTCAATCCCAACACCCTCACCACCGTTGGAACGCTATGCACCCTGGGCGGGGCTGTGGCTTACGGAATGGGTCACATTCGCACGGGTGGACTGATCATCGCCATCACGGCGATCTTTGATGTCCTGGATGGAACGGTTGCCCGGCGGACTGGGAAGTCCACTGTTTTCGGGGCATTCTACGACTCCACCCTCGATCGCGTAGCCGACGGCGGAGTTCTGCTGGGGCTGGCGTACTTCTTCGCGACAAGCCCGGAGTATCAGAGCCTCGAGATGGTTGTTGTGTGTTTTCTCTGCCTGATCGGCACCTATCTCATCTCGTACACACGTGCCCGTGCGGAATCTCTGGGAATTGACGCGAAAGTTGGAATTATGCAGCGTCCCGAACGTGTCATTCTGCTTTGCGCGCCCCAGGCACTTTTTGGTGTCGCCATGGGTGGGCTTGTGCTCAAGGGAATCGTTATTCTTCTAACTGCCACTGCGTGGTGGACAGCGATTCACCGCATTCTTTTCGTTCGCAAGGCAACGCTTGAGCCCGTTGCATCACCGCTTCGAGTTGTAACCGATATACCAAAGAAGTCTCCGATCGCAGCATCCCGCCGCGCTCAGTCCTGAACTTGGAGAATACAGATTTGCCCGCACCGGCCTCTCCGGATAGCCGCACCACAGTTGCCCCGCCCAATGGAAAACTCGGAATCCTTACGCCCGGGCTCGGCGCAGTCGCGACCACATTCATCGCAGGCGTCGAAAGCGTCCGAAGGGGTCTGTCGAAGCCTATTGGTTCGCTCACGCAAATGGCGACGATCCGACTCGGCAAGCGGACTGAAAACCGTTCTCCCCTCATCAAGGATTTTGTTCCGCTCGCGGACCTGAATGACATTGTTTTCGGGGCATGGGACCCGATTCCTGATGACGCGCTGACGGCTGCAAGAAAAGCTGGAGTTCTCGAGGAGCGCGACATTGCTCCAATCGCGGACTTTCTGGCCAGCATCAAGCCAATGCCCGCTGTATTCGACAATCATTACGTCACGCGCCTCAATGGCAGCAATGTCAAGCAGGGAAAGACGAAGCGTGATCTTGCCGAGCAGCTGCGTCAGGACATTCGCGACTTCAAGACGAAGAACAAGTTGGATCGTGTTGTAATTGTGTGGTGCGCGTCCACGGAAATCTTCATTCGTCCGGGACCACAGCACGCCACGATCGAGCAGTTCGAGAAGGCCATGGAGCGCAACGACGAAGCAATCGCACCATCCATGTTGTATGCGTGGGCCGCAATCATGGAAGGTGTTCCGTACTGCAATGGCGCGCCGAATCTGGCGGTTGATACCCCTGCACTCCAGCAGCTCGCCATACAGAAGGGCGTTCCGATTTCAGGAAAGGACTTCAAGACCGGACAGACATGGATGAAGACGATCATCGCGCCGGGGCTCAAGGCGCGAATGCTCGGACTCGCCGGCTGGTACTCGACCAATATTCTCGGAAACCGTGACGGCGAAGTCCTGGACGATCCCCAATCCTTCAAGACGAAGGAAGAGTCCAAGCTGAGTGTGCTGCATACGATCCTGCAGCCGGAGCTGTATCCCGACCTGTACAAGGATTTCACGCACGTTGTACGGATCAACTACTATCCGCCGCGCGGCGACAACAAGGAAGGCTGGGACAACATCGATATTATCGGATGGATGAACTATCCGATGCAGATCAAGATCAATTTCCTCTGCCGCGACTCGATTCTCGCGGCGCCGATTGTTCTCGATCTCGCGCTCTTTTCAGACTTCGCGCACCGTGCCGGGATGAAAGGAATACAGGAATGGCTGTCCTTCTACTACAAGAGCCCGATGGCCGCGGCAGGGCTGCAGCCTGAGCACGATCTCTTCATTCAGCAGACGAAGCTCAAGAATACGCTCCGCCATCTTATGGGAGAGGACCAGATCACCCACCTCGGTCTCGAGTACTACGCATGACGCTGGGCAGGAAAGTTTTTGCCGCAGTCGGAGTGACCGTGCTCGCAGCTTGCGGAAGTCCGCGCGAGAAGAGCACGGACGTAAGGCAATGGACTGACGATCTCGCGGTGAGAATCTCCGTGGTGCCGATGCCGCCCCGCGCGCTGGAGCGGATCGAGTACAAGATTTTAGTCCGTGACAAGAAGACGAATCAGCCGATCGATACGGGCGAAGGACGCATCTTCGCGACGAGTCGTGACGGAGCCAATACCAACGATGGACTTGCCAAGGGCAAGGAAGTCGGCACTTACTATGGCCGGCTCTTCTACGTCACCAGCGGTGACTGGGCTATAGCGCTTCAGTTCCGCCGGGACACCGCCAACCGCCGCATACCTCTGCAGAGAATGGACTGGATTCAGACGGTGAATAATCCCTCGGAGCCGGGCACGTGAGATGAAACACTTTTTTCGCACACAGCTGACTCCGGTGGATGTACTGGAGGTTGCTGACAGGTTCTTCCCTGGTATCCCGCTCGAGCGAACCGCACACACGGCGCGCACGCGCACGTTCAATGGTGATCTGGGTACGCTGAACATGTCAGTGAAAAAGGAAGGCGGTCACTACACTTTCGTTGAAATTCACACAGACCAGATGGGCGAAAGCCGTCTCGACAGGAATGCGAAGCGCTTCTTCGTCGAGCTCCACAGGAAGGCGGACCCAGCGCACAAGCTACAGGCCGCCTACTGATGGCACGTCGCGGTAATCGCGAGGAGAAGACACCAACTCTTTCTCGCGAGCAACAGCTTGAGATGTACTACTACATGAGGTTGACCCGGTCCCTGGAAGAAAGACTGGTCAATCTCTATCGCCAGACGAAAGTTGTCGGCGGCCTCTTCCGCTCGCTTGGGCAGGAGGCGGATGCAGTCGGGAGTGCGTATGCCCTGGATCGCAGCAAGGGCGACATTCTCTCCCCGCTGATTCGAAATCTCGGTTCAATGCTGGTGCAGGGCGCGACTCCGCTCGAGATACTGCGGCAATACATGGCCAGGGGTGACTCCCCAACGCGTGGCCGCGAGCTCAACATTCACTTCGGGGATCTTGTCCGCGGTTTTGTCGGGCAGATCTCCCATCTCGGCGACATGGTGCCCGTGATGGCGGGAGTGACTCTCTCTTTCAAGATGCGCGGCGAGAATCGGGTCGGCCTGGTCTATGTGGGCGACGGCGCAACGTCTACCGGTGCATTCCACGAAGGAATCAATTTCGCAGCAGTTCAGAAATGTCCGCTGGTTGTTGTAGTAGAGAACAACGGTTACGCGTACTCGACACCTGTATCGAAGCAGACAGGTGCACGCCAGTTCATTGACAAGGCGTCCGGTTACGGTATTGCTGCAGAGCAGGCTGATGGCAACGATGTAATCGCCACATACGAAGCAACCAAGCGTGCAGTGGATCGCGCGCGCGCCGGTGATGGTGTGACGCTCGTCGAGCTCATCACCTATCGCCGCAAAGGACATGCGGAACACGACAACCAGTCCTATGTTCCGCCCGGCGAGATCGAGAAATGGGAAAAGGAAAACGATCCCATTGACCGGTATAAGTGGTTTCTCGGCGAATCCGTGAATGCAACGCCGGATGAGCTTGATGCAATCGACGCGCGTGTACAGCAGGAGATTGATACCGCGACCGACACCGCCGAGGCCTCGCCCATGCCGGAAGCAACGGACTGTCTTGTCGGTGTGTACGCGGATCCGCCAGCCGTGGAGTCACTCTGGTTCCGCCAGGGAATATCATCCGCAGTCGATGCGCACGAGCGACCTTCGAGCTGGGGTACGCACGATGTCTGAGATCACCTATCTCGATGCGATACGTGAAGGCCTTTTTGAGGAGATGGAGCGCGATCACAACGTCTTCTGTCTCGGCGAAGACATCGGGAAGTACGGCGGCGCCTTCAAGGTCACTGAAGGACTTCAGGAAAAGTTCGGGGAAACGCGCGTAATCGACACGCCAATCTCGGAAATAGCGATCATTGGCGCTGCAGCTGGTGCCGCCCATATGGGCCTGCGACCCGTGTGCGAGATGCAGTTCATTGATTTCATATCGTGCGGCTACGATATGCTCACCAACTATGTGGCGACCGCTCGATACAGGGCGATGCTGCCCTGTCCAATGGTGGTGCGAGGACCGAGCGGCGGATACGTGCGCGGCGGCCCGTTTCACTCGCAAAACCCCGAGGCTGCATTCCTGCATACTCCCGGACTCAAGATCGTTTACCCCGCGACTGCGGTGGATGCAAAGGGTTTGATCAAGGCTGCGATCCGCGACGAAGACTGCGTGCTCTTTTTCGAGCATAAGTATCTGTATCGCCGCATAAAGGAAACGATGCCTGAGGGCGATCATGTGACGCCCATCGGAAAGGCGAGAACGGCACGGGAAGGGAAGGACGTCTCGATCATCACCTATGCTGCGACAGTCTGGAAGTCGCTTGAGGCTGCCGAGCAGGTCGAAAAGGAAGACGGGTTATCGGTGGAGGTGATTGACCTGCGGACTCTGCTGCCCATGGACGATGAAGCCATCCTCGCTACGGTCAAGAAGACAAACCGTGTCCTGATTGTTCACGAGGACACCCGAACCGGCGGAATCGCTGGCGAAATTACGGCGCGTATCAACGAGCTCGCATTCGAATGGCTGGATGCGCCCGTTTTGCGGGTAACAGCCGCGGATGTGCCTCTGCCTTACGCTCCTGCGCTCGAGGATTACGTTTTGCCACAGACTTCGGATATCATTAGAGCGGTTCGCCGCCTGGCGGCGTATTAATGGCAGATAAGAAGCAGGACGAGTATGTCCTGGAACGCCGAATCGGAGTAGGGTGCGTCAGCATTGTTGCCGGGTTTTTTAGCGGCGCCATGATCGGCGTTCTCGTTGCAAAAATTGTGGGAAGCATTCGGGGTTGTGAGCCGTCTGAAGGGCTGCCCGCTTGTGACTGGCACATTTACGCAGGCATTGGAATGTTGCTTGGTGTGACAACGCTGCCCCTGGTGATTCTCCGCCGCATGAGACAGAAAGCAGGGGCTGAACGAATTTCTGAACGAGGATAATCGGGTGGCACTCATAGACGTCATCATGCCGCAGATGGGCGAGTCCATTGCAGAAGGAACGCTCTCAAAGTGGCTCAAGAAAGTCGGCGACGAAGTAAAGCGCGACGAGCCGATCTTCGAGATCTCGACTGACAAGGTCGATGCGGAGATTCCGTCGCCGTCTGCGGGAATTATTGCCGAGATCATCGTTCAGGAAGGTCAGACCGTCGCGATTCAGACAGTTGTTGCCAGACTGGAGACGGAAAAGGGTGCGTCAGTCGCGGCTGAAGCGAAACCTGCGGCTCCGGCTCCGTCAGCCCCAGCGCCTCAGCCCGCGGCTGCGGCTGCGGCACCAAGAAAAGCAGAACAGCCAGTTGCGGCTGGACATTCGTCGGGCAGCAATGGTGGGAATTCGTTCGAAGAGCGCGTCCGAACCAAGTCGTCGCCGCTGGTGCGAAAAATCGCTGCCGAGCACGGACTTGATATCGCCTCGCTACAGGGAACCGGGATTGCAGGGCGTGTGACGAAAAAAGACATCGTTGGCTTCATTGAGTCTGGCGCACCGGTGCCCAGCCGGATTGCGGCCTCCCGTGGACCTGAGGATCATGGACCCGGGCCTGAGCCGTGGAGCGGCGATGCGGTCGAGCCGATGTCGAAAATGCGCGCGCTGATCAGCGATCATATGGTTATGTCGCGCCGCACCTCCGCCCATGTCACCTCATTTTTCGAGGTCGATTTCACACGCGTTGCAAAAATCCGCCAGAAAAAGCGTGTCGAATTCGAGGCGTTGCACGGGCAGAAGCTCACTTTCATGCCCTTCATCATCAAGGCTGTTGTGGATGGACTGCGGGCATTTCCGATCCTGAATTCATCGGTCGCGGGTCACAACGTCATTTACAGGAAGCAGGTGAACATCGGAATTGCAGTCGCGCTCGACTGGGGACTTATCGTTCCGGTCATCAAGAGCGCGGACGACCTTTCTCTTTCGGGGCTGACTCGTACACTTAACGATCTCGCCAACCGAGCGCGTTCCAAAAAACTTTCGCCCGAGGAAGTGCAGGGTGGAACCTTTACCATCACGAACCCCGGAGTTTTCGGCTCGCTCATGGGCACGCCAATTATTAACCAGCCCCAGGTTGCGATCATGGGTGTCGGGGCGATCGAAAAGCGTCCGAAGGTAATGACTGGTGCTGACGGCGAAGATACAATTGCGATCCGCACCTGCGCATATTTTTCGCTTTCGTTCGATCATCGGGTGATTGACGGCGCCATTGCAGATGAATTTCTTGCTCACGTCAAGAAGGGGATCGAGACGTACCCTGAATGCGGAGTCTGAGTGGCCCGAACGCTGACGATCTCGCGCACGACAGTCCCTCTCGGCGACAGACCGAAGTATTTCGAACGGCTGGGCATGCGGAAATCGCATTATGAGGCGGCGAATTGCCGGTTCTGGGTTTTCGAAGAAGTTGGGCTGCCTGGCGCTTTCATAGAGTTCACGGAAGCCAGCGACGCGACTATTCTTTCAGGTGCACACGCGAACGCCCCGCACCGGATTCTGGACGCGGCGCGAATCTACAAGGAAGTGGAGCTATAAATGCCCGCACGTGAAATTGAAATCGATGGCAGTTCATGGTCGGTGTTCCCCTCGGGGTACGTGACCTCCTATATGCAGGATGAGTTCGGCCTGTTTTTCGCGCGCGGCACAGGCGAAGGCCGTGAAATACGCACGACGCGATACTCTCCCGTTGGAACACGTTCGCGCGAGCAGTCGTTCGCGGAGCTGAGCGACGAAGACCTTCGCGGACTTTTTTCGCAGTCGCAGCCGAGCTTCACGTCGCCAGAGGCCGGCTACAGAAAGTGACATCAGTCGCGCCTTCTGCGCGCGTAGATCTTCACCTGCATACGACGGCTTCGGATGGTCTTCTTTCGCCGGAAGAGCTGGTTCTGGCGGCACACCAAGCGGGTCTTTCCGCCATTGCAGTCACCGATCACGATACTCTCGCAGGCGTGGAGGCGGCGCGAAACGCTGCAACCCCGCTTGGAATGCGCGTCATTCCTGGCGTAGAGCTGAGCGTCTTTCACGAAGGCCGCGAGGTCCATATGCTCGCGCTGCACATCTCAAAGCCGGATGCGATCAACGTGCGTCTCGAGCATTTTCGTGAGACCAGGATTGGAAGAGCCGAGGAGATTGTCCGCAAGCTCAACGCGCTCGGCGTGGCACTGCCGCTGGAGTCTGTGATGGCCCAGGCAGGTGACGCTGCGGTCGGACGCCCACACGTTGCCCGCGCGATGGTATCGCATGGATTTGTGCGCGACAATCACGAGGCATTTGATCGATACCTCGGATTTGGACGATCTGCGTATGTCGCGAAGGAGAGGGTCACAGCGCTCGATGCAATTGACTTTACGCACGATGCCGGGGGTCTCGCGTTCTGGGCGCATCCCGGCGGGAGCGGAAAGCGCGCTGAAATCGAGAAGCTGCGCGATCTTGGAATGGATGGAGTCGAGGTCCGCCACCCAAGCCACTCGGCGGAAGACATCCTGCGTTTGAATACACTGGTTGACTTTCTGGAGATGGTGCCGAGCGGTGGCTCTGACTGGCATGGAACGCGCGAAGGTCCGCGCCAGATCGGCAACATGAACGTCCCCCTCGAATGGCTGGAGCGACAGGACCAGCGCATTGCGTCGCGGTCAGGCGCAGGAGTTTCGACATGAAGATTGACGGTTTGGTAGTCCTCGTCACCGGCGCCGGAGTAAGAATTGGCCGTGAGATAGCGATCGCACTATCCGAGTGCAAGGCGCGCGTCGCCGTACACTACAATTCGTCACTCAAACAGGCCGAAGAGACACTGGCTGCCATTCGCGCAGCTGGAAGCGATGGAGCGCTTTTTCAGGCCGACCTGGCGGACGCGGGAAGCGCGGACAAGCTGATAGGAAAAGTTGTAGCGCATTTCGGATTCATAGATGTACTCGTGAATTCAGCCGCCATGATGCAGCGTACGCCGATTGGTGAAGTAACGCCTGCGCAATGGGATGCGATGTTCGCTCTGAATCTGCGCGCGCCATTTTTCCTCTCGCAGGCCGCAGCCGCAGCGATGGGAGATCGGGGTGGCGCGATCGTGAACATTTCTGATCTCGCGGCATTCGAGACATGGCCGGCCTTTATTCCGCACGGGATCAGCAAGGCCGGCGTGGTGCAGATGACGCGCGCCCTAGCTCGGGCTCTAGCTCCACGCGTGCGAGTGAATGCAATTGCCCCGGGCGCGGTTCTGCTCCCTGACGGATGGAATCAAGAGAGCGAAGAGCACATTGTCAGCACAACTCCTCTCCGGCGTCTCGGCAGTCCAAAGGACGTTGCCGAGGCCGTGATCTATCTAATTCAAGCAGACTATGTGACGGGAACAACCCTGATAGTCGACGGCGGGCGTCACATCCGCACCTGAGCCCAGGGGCGATTCGAGTGTGGCCATTCGAACTTATCCGGGTGGAACAGGTGTGCCAGCAGCTCGATCGCTTCGGCCATGCGCGGGCCCGGGCGGGCGAAGTAGGCATTCGCATCTACTGCGACGATGCTGATCCCGGGAACTGGCGGAAGTTTTTCCGCGAGCTCGATTGATTGGTCGAGGCGAAACCCGCATGGCGAGACGATGATCACTTCGGGCTTCGAGTTGCGGACGTCGTCCCAGGTCATGCGAACGGAATCCGCGCCCTTTTTTCCCATTGGATCGTGACCGCCGGCGAGCTCGATCATTTCTGGAACCCAGTGGCCCGCCGAAAAAAGCGGGTTCGTCCATTCCAGGAATGCGACCCGTCGGGTCCTGGCGCCAGCGACTGCATCGGAAACCTTATTAATCCGCTCGCGATTCGATTGAATTACCGCTTCCGCATTGGTGGTGCGCCCAGCCGCCGTGCCAACGCTGCGAATATTGGCTTCGATGTCAGCCAGAGTTTGGGGCGATAGCCATACAACGCTCGGCGTAACAGGCAAATCCCGGATCGCCCGCGTAAGCTCGTTGCCTGAGGGCGCACAAACCTGACACAGGTCCTGGGTGAGGATGATTTCCGGTCTCAGCTGGCGAAGCAGAAGTTCGTCAACTTCGTACAGGCTCTCACCCGAGCGTAGGCGATCGGCTACGGCGGTATCGATCTCCTGCTGCGACATTTCTTCGAGACGCAGCGCCGGCCGGCTCACGATTGGGAGAGCTAGCACTTCCGGCGGATAATCGCATTCATGCGACCGGCCGAGTAGGCCGTCTCCAGCCCCGATGGCGTACAGAATCTCGGTGCCCGCAGGGAGGAAGGAAACGGTGCGCATTATGCCGAAAGTTAACTTGTACGCTTGCAGAAACTGTATCTGTTAAAAAGGACGGAGGTGACCCGTAACCGAAGACATGGTAGCTTTCAGTATGACCGAACCTCGTCAGCGCGAAACACTTCTTATCATCGGCAGTGGTCCGGCCGCGTGGACCTGCGCCGTTTATGCCGCCCGCGCGAATCTGGAACCCGTTGTTTATGAAGGTGAGATCAGCCGCGAGATGATTCCCGGCGGTCAGCTGATGTACACGACCGACATCGAGAACTTTCCGGGATTCCCGGAAGCGGTGAGCGGTCCCGAACTGATGGAGCGGATGAAGGCGCAGTCAATCCGGTTTGGGACACGGATTGTCTCCGAAAACATCGTGAAGTCCGACCTTTCTACGCGTCCATTCGTGCTTACGACCAGCGCGGGCGCCGAAGTTTCTGCCCACGCCATTGTTGTCGCGACCGGTGCGCGCGCGAACTGGCTCGGATTGCATAATGAGGAACGGCTCGCGAGAAATGGCGGCGGCGTATCCGCGTGTGCCGTGTGCGATGGTGCGCTTCCGTTTTTCCGCAATAAGCGACTTGTCGTTGTCGGTGGTGGCGACACGGCGATGGAAGAGGCGACCTATCTCACCAAGTATGCGAGCGAGGTTGTGATTATTCACCGCCGCGACAAGTTCCGTGCATCGAAGGTCATGAGCGAGCGCGTGCTGCAAAATCCAAAGATTCGCGTGGAATGGAATTCAGAGGTCGTCGACGTTGTTGGTGATGAGTTCATCACTGGCGTTGAAGTGAAGAACGTCATGTCAGGTGCGACGACGCGAATCGAGTGCGGCGGCCTTTTCGTTGCAATCGGGCATACGCCCAACACCGATTTTCTGAAAGGTCAGTTGGAGCTAGAGCCTTCCGGCTATGTACGGACACCTTCGCCATGGAGAACGGCGACCACGGTACCGGGCGTGTTTGCCGCTGGCGACGTCATGGACAGCTACTATAGACAGGCAATTACTGCTGCCGGAACGGGATGCATGGCGGCGCTGGAAGCGGAGCGCTGGCTCGCGCATTATAACATCGGTGATGCTCAATCTCCTGTGATGGAGACGGCAGAGGCGCCGTCCAACCTCGACAGAAGATTCGAGCCGCGCGTCAGTGACGGCACGGCTGCGTGATCATCACTCCACTCGCTGTCGGCGGCTTTCAGGAAAATTGTTATCTCGTTGCCGACGAAGCTCTCGGTGTTTCAGCGCTTGTTGATCCTGGAGCTGAGCCGGAACGCATCATCGCCATGATCGAGAGATCTGGAACAGTGCTGCAGGCGATCTGGATTACGCATGCGCACGTAGATCACGTTGGTGCAATCGCCGCGGTAAAGCGTAAGTGGAATGTTCCCGTCTCACTGCATCCGCTCGATTTGCCATTGTATGAGAGAGCGGGCATCCAGGCGCAGTTGTACGACCTCCCGTTTGAAGAGCCGCCCAAGCCGGACCTGGAATTTCATGAGGGTCAGGTTCTGCCTCTCGGGAGCCTCAGCTTCGAAGTAAATCACCGTCCCGGTCACGCACCCGGGCATGTAGTGATGCACGGTCACGGAATCGCGTTGGTCGGTGATTGTCTCTTTGCGGGATCGATCGGGCGGACCGATTTGCCGTTCTGCAATCCTGCAGATCTTGCTGTATCTCTCGACAGGATTGCACAGCTCCCGCCTGAAACGATAGTGTATCCAGGTCATGGGCCGTCTACGACGATTGGCGAAGAAAACGAAACAAATCCCTTTCTCAACGGAAGCGCCCGCATCGTCGGGAGCTGAAACCATAAAATCATGGCAAACGAAACCAGGCGCGAAAAGGATCCACTTGGAGAGCTGGACGTTCCGGCGAGTGCGCTCTACGGTGTTCAGACACTTCGCGCGGTGCAGAATTTTCCGATTAGCGGCGTCAAGGCGCTTGCTCCCTTTGTGGATGCGACAATCCGCATCAAGCGCGCAGCCGCGCTGACGCACAAGGAAACGGGACGGCTCGACGCAAAGCTCGCGGACGCGATCGTACAGGCCGCCGACGAGGTTCTCGCTGGTAAGCACCGCGACCAGTTTGTCATCGACGTCTACCAGGCGGGCGCCGGCACCTCACACAACATGAACTGCAATGAGGTGCTCGCGAATCGTGCCAACGAGATTCTCGGTGGGAAGCGCGGCGAGTACAAGCCGGTTCATCCGAATGACCACGTCAATATGGCTCAGTCAACCAATGACGTGATCCCTACGTCAATTCGACTTGCCTGTGCGACACAGCTTCCGCAGCTCACAGCTGCGTTCACGCGGCTTGCAGATGCGCTTGCAGCAAAGGGTCAGGAGTTTGACGGCGTCCTGAAGTCAGGCCGCACGCACCTGCAGGACGCCATGCCGATCCGTCTCGGCCAGGAGTTCTCAGCGTACGGAACCGTGCTGCACCGCGGATTGAATCGTGTTGTCGAAGCCGGCCGATATATCCATGAACTGGGCATCGGTGGAACGGCGGTCGGAACCGGAGTGAATGCGGAACCGGCTTACCCGGCGCTAATGGTAAAGCACCTGCGCGAGATGACCGGACTGAATCTCACTGAAGGGGATCGTATCGCGTTGATGCAGAGCATGGGTGACGTTGCGGGATTCAGCGCGCAGCTTCGCACACTCGCGCTCGACCTGAGCAAGATCGCCAGTGACCTGCGGCTCATGGCAAGTGGACCGCGTACCGGGTTCGACGAAATCCGGCTTCCCGCTGTCCAGCCTGGGTCGTCCATCATGCCTGGCAAGATCAACCCGTCTATTCCCGAGATGGTGAATCAGGTCTGCTTCCAGGTGGTTGGAAATGATGCATGCGTATCTGCCAGCGCTGAGCATGGTCAGCTGGAGCTCAATGTGATG
>JBKJPM010000181.1:0-7620 GCA_046595175.1 Gemmatimonadaceae bacterium | reverse complement strand
CTTCGTGCTCGGTTCGAAAAACGCGAGCGGACACGCTATGCGGATCATCCACCCAGATCGCCGGGAGTCCTTCCTTGCCCACTCCAGTTGACGCAACGACACTCAGCGAATTACTGGGTTCATCGTGGACGAGGATGGCACCCGTTGTCGAGCCTACAATTTCGGAGATTTCATTCAGGATCGTCTTGGCGGCGTCTTCAAGGGACACTGTGCGACCGAGAATCTCTCCAATTGTGTAAAGCAGACTGATCTCCTCAAAGCGATCGGACAACTCCTGTGCTGTGTGCTCCACCTCAGTCGCTGTGCGGTAAGCCTGGACCACAAGTGGTTTGAGCAGCTTTACGTAGACGTCGTCTGGAGTTTCGCCATCGCGGCAGGGTCCAACGGCTAGAAAAACGTTCTTGCCGAAGCGGACGGATGTTACGAGGAGCGCTCCGCCATTTGTGCTGATGCTGTCGTCGGAATCAACCGCTGGGAACGCATCCGGGATCACAGGCTTGGGAGTGGTGCTCGCAACCGAACGGAGAGACCCGCCGCTTGCGGGATCGACGGTTCCATCCCAAACCGTAACTTCGCATTTAGTGGAGTCGCGGAAGACGGTGAGTACCGACTCCAACTCCTTCATCAGCGATTTACCGTCATCCTTATGACGTTGCCCTTCTCGGTCAAACGCTCCACCCTGTCCATCAGCTTCCGCATCAGGAAAAGTCCGCGTCCGTCTTCACGTCCAATGTTTTCTGCAGTCGTTGGGTCGTGCTTGAAATTGGCGAAGTCGAAGCCGGCGCCCTCGTCCACAATATCAAACACAAGCGCTTTCTCGCTGACCGTTGCGCGCAGGCGGACTATTCGGCCCGGGGTTCCCGAGTTTCCACGCAGAATTGCATTCGACAGCGCTTCGGAAAGAGCCACCGGAATGTTCAATGAACATTTATGGGGAGGCAGGTCAAGCTCGCGACACTGTTCTGTCGCGAGCGCCACTGCACCTTCTATGTACTTAACGTCGCTGGGAATCTCGATGTCGAGCGCGACGCGCGGCTCAGCCATCAAAAACTCTCTAGTGCGCGCTCCCGCGTGTCCGAGATCTGGAAAAGAGTATCCAGTTTGGTAAGCTCGAACAGGGTCTGAAGATCATCGTTCAGGTTGGCGAGCCTGAGCTCCCCGCCCTGCTCGCGAATTTTCTTGGAAAGCGAAACGAGAACGCCAAGTCCGGAGCTATCGATGTAGCCGGTCTGGCTGAAGTCGATGAGAAATTTCTTCTCGCCGCGCTCGAGCTCGTCGAGCACTTTTTGCTTCAGCTCCTGGCGATTGCCGACGATCAGCTGGCCTTCAACATCAACGACTACAACTTCGCCCTGCTTCTTAATTGAGAAACTCATTCCTTTTCTTCTCCAGGAGAGACTTGGGGGTCTTCAGTTGCTTGGCGCTTTGGTTTGTAATGCAGTAATTGCGGCAACCTTAATAATGTCCTCGACGTCGGCTCCGCGCGAGAGATCGGCCATAGGTTTTGCGAGCCCCTGAAGGATCGGCCCAAGGGCGCGCATCCCCGCCAAACGCTGTGCGAGCTTGTACGCAATGTTGCCTGCATCGAGCGAGGGAAAAACAAGAACGTTCGCCCTTCCTTCTACACTGCTCGCCGGCGCCTTTCGTAACGCGATCTCCGGCACCAGCGCGGCATCAATTTGCAATTCTCCGTCCACGATTAGCTCGGGACGACGATCGCGGATCAGCACCAGTGCCTCGCGCACAATATTAACCGACGGACCCTCGGCGCTGCCCACACTACTATATGAGAGGAGGGCAACTCGCGGCTCATCGCCTACCAGGCTGGTTCGCTCGTCCGCGGCGCAAATCGCGATATCCGCCAGCTGGCTGGATGTCGGATGCGGAACTACGGCGCAATCCGTAAAGGTGAGGACGCCAGAGTCATTGCCGGTCCGCTCTCCTGTCATGTAGAACGCACTGGAGAGTGTTTTTATCTCCGGCTTTAATCCGATGAATTTCAGCGCGGCGCGGAGCACCTCAGCCGTAGTGGCCACTGCACCCGCGACGCAGGCGTCTGCTTCCCCGGATGCCACCATTCTGGCGGCCCGCTCAAGATCAGGGCGACCATCTGCGGTTGGGGCAATGAGAAAGGTCTGGATGCCAAGTTCGGCAATCCGGTGTGCTGCCTGCGCAACTCGCCGATCCTGGCTCTCCGGAAAAACAATGCGTGCCGCGGTGCAAGAAGCGCGGTCTTCGAGCGTATCAATGAAACTCATTTGAACAGGCTTGGTGTTCAGTTATGGTTTTTGAAATGGCCGGGAAAAGTCGGAAGCGGCGGACCAAGTCGGAGTTTTTTTAGGGGGACCCGCAACCAACTGATCTGTCGTTCAACAAGAAAAAGCTCCGTCCCGGTCCGACCGTTCCGTTTTTTCCCTGCCATTTCAAAAACCATAGGAGTCACCGAACTACCTGCCAGTAACATTATCCGAAGCAAACTTCGCCTTGAGGGCTTCGGCGACTTTGGGATGAACAAGCCCCTTAAGCTCCCCACCGAATTGAGCAACCTCGCGCACTACGCTTGAGCTGATATACGTGGTCTCAACCGATGGAACCATAAACACTGTTTCCAGGTTTGGCGACAAGTGCCGGTTCATAAGTGCCATCTGAAACTCGTACTCGAAATCACTGACTGCCCGGAGCCCTCTGATTACCAGGGATGCCTTCATCTCGCGCGCAAAGTCCACCAGCAGCCCATTGAACTGCTTCACTTCCACGCCGGATGTGCCAGCCACCGCCATCTGGATGAAGCTCATTCTCTCGTCCAGGCTGAAGAGCGACTTCTTGGCGGTGTTGATCGCGACGCCAACAATCAGGCGGTCCACGAATTCCCGGCTGCGTCGTATCACATCTTCATGTCCGCGGGTGATGGGATCGAAGCTGCCCGCGTAAATTGCGACTGTCGGCAAGAATTATTTGCGGTAGAAGGTTATTGCAGTGGTTCCATACTTTCGCTTGTCGGCGCCCTCGGGGAGAGTCGTTCTCGAGGAATGCTCGATCGCAAGCACCCTTGAAAATGGCGTATTCAGCCACTGTTCCGCGAGTTTGACGTCCGCTCCGCTTTCGTAGGGCGGGTCCGCAAAGGCAACGTCAAAGGTATCAGCCTCGAGCGCCCGCACAAATTCCAGCGCGTCCTTCCGGTGAAGCACTGCCCTGGAAGCAGCATTCAGCGTGGCTACGTTCTCCTGCAGCATCCGGAATGTGGCTGCGTTGTTCTCGACGAATTCCGCCGTGGAAGCACCTCTGGACAGCGCCTCGAGCCCCAGTGCTCCAGAGCCAGCGAAAAGGTCCAGGATTCTGGCATCAGGAATGTCCGTCTGCAGGATGCTCATCCAGGCTTCGCGCACGCTGTCGAGCGTGGGACGCACATTCTTTCCCTCGGGCGCCGCAATCCGTCGTCCCCTCCACTCGCCCGCAACTATGCGCATCAGGCCGCTTCCTGGTGCGGCAAGATGTCAGCGATGCGAGCTTGCAGTCTCACTTCGCCCCGGAATTCGTCCCGCTCCAGGCGAAAGGCTACGTCCACCTTCTGGCCCAGCTTGAATTCATCCGCACGATCGGCCATTCCCCAGCCTAGCGCTTCGATGTTTCCCGATTTTGTCTTGAGCCGGAGCTTGAGTCCGTCCTTCCCAACAACCTCCGGCTTGGTACCGAGCTGAACGTTTCGGGCGACGAAGACGGGAGATGGATTTCCCATTCCAAAGGGTTCGAAATGTCGAAGAACTTTCTCGAGATCCGCATCGGCTGCATCGATGTTCAGCTCGAGGTCCACGCGCAGCTCTGGAACCAGATCCTGTGGAGTAAGCTGTGATTTCGCCACCTCGTTGAACTTTTCGGCAAATGCCTCGAGCTGTGTCTCGTCAATGGTGATGCCCGCTGCAGCCCGGTGACCCCCGAAACGTTTTAACAGACCGCGACACTCGGCCAAACCAGAATGAAGGTTGAATGCGGGTATGGATCTACCCGACCCCTTTCCCTCTCCATCCTGGACGGCGATCATCATTGTGGGCCGGCAGAATTCCTCGACGATACGCGATGCAACGATTCCGATTACGCCGGGATGCCAGCCTTCCTTCCAGAGCACGATTCCGAAAGTCTGATCAAGATCGATCTTCGAAATCATCTCACGCGCCTCTTCAAGAGTGCGGCGGTCCATTTCCTGTCGGCGCACATTCAGCTCCTCGAGATCGCGCGCGATGGGATTCGCTTCGGCGTCCGACTCACTGAGCAGCAGCTCAACTCCGCGCAGTGCGTGTCCGAGCCTGCCGGCCGCATTGAGCCGCGGAGCGAGAATAAATCCTACACGCCCCGCAGTGAGCGGCCTGCCCAGCAGTCCAGAAGCCCGCATCAGCGCGCGCACGCCGAGGTTACGAGTCTCGGCGAGGAGCTTCAGGCCCTTGCGTACCATCACGCGATTCTCACCTCGCAGCGGTGCGACGTCGGCAATCGTTGCAAGCGCGACGAGATCGAGCATTCCCCAGATGAATCCGTCATCACGGTTCATTGCGCGCGCGATAGCGAGAGAAAGCTTGAAAGCAACTCCAACGGCGGCGAGGTCCTTGTCGGGATATTCGCAGCCTTCCCTCTTGGGATTGAGCACCGCAAGACAATCCGGCAGCAGCTCGCTCGGAAGGTGGTGATCGGTGACGATCACGTCGATTCCCGAAGTACAGAGGTCGGCAATCGCCTTCCGCGCGCTGGTTCCGCAATCGCAGGTGAGAACTACTTTGGCGCCTACCTTCCTCGCTTCCTCCACACCGGCAGGACCCAGATCGTAGCCGTCGGTCATCCGGTTGGGAATGAATGGATGAACGGATCCACCCATAGTGCGAATGGTGCGAGTGAGCAGCGTCGTGGAGCAAATCCCGTCCACGTCATAATCGCCGTGGATCATTACAAGCTCATTCTTGTTGATCGCCGCAACGAGACGTTCGACTGCGGCGGGAAGTCCAAGAAGCGTTGAAGGATCGTGCAGTTGGTCGAGGCGCGGGCGGAGGTAGCGTTTCGCTTCGTCGACCTGACCGAAGCCGCGCGAGATCAGCAGCCGACATGCGGCTTCCGGAATGCCGAGCATTTGCACGAGCTCGGCGAGTGCGGCTACATCCGGTTCCTTGGGGAAAACCCAACGCGGGGCGTTTCGTCTTCCTTTGGGAGGAGCAGAACTTTCAGCTACAGCTGCGATGGACACATGCTCGGAAAATGGTCAGCGGTACAATAACACGCCGCAGGCTTCGCACACCTCTATTGCGCCATCGCCCGCCATCACATTCCTGCGTTGGAGAGGGATCGACGTGTCGCAGTTGCCGCATGCCTGGCCATTCAGGGGATACAGAGCATTCGGGCGGCGTGTTCTGATACGGTCGTACTTGGACAAGAGGGATTTGTTCACGTTCTGAGACTTCGTGTTGCGGATTCCGCGCGCACCTTTCAGCTCGGCGTCAATTTTCTCGCGTTCGCCAACTATCTCTGATCGTGCGGTTTCCTGCTCCACCTCAACGTCTGTAAGCGCCGCTTCAGCGGTCTTCACATTGGCCTGCAGCTCCGTAATCCTGCGCGAGATCGTGGTGATCTCACTCTCATCCTCGGCAATCATTCGACGCGCCGATTCGACTTGAGCCATCGCCGCGGTGGCTTCCTTCATTTTCTTGACCGCGTCCAGCTGCGCGAGATTGCGCTCCTGAATCTGCTTGTGCTGTGCAACGCGTGCCTGAAGCTCACGTTGACGCTTCTCTTCTGATTCGACGGCTGCACGTGCGCGAGTGAGCGCCGCCGCAGCGACTTCCCTGCGGCGATCCAGATCCGCAAGCTTGGGCTCGAGCGCAGCAGCCTTGTTTTCCAATTCTCGAATTACCGAGTCGTCGCCCTGCAGATCGAGTAAAGCCTGAACTTCTGCGTTCATTCCGTATTCCCCTGAATCATGTTTGCCTACCGTCGGTACCGTTTGTATGACTTGCCGCCAAGCAGCTTGAATTCACCGAGAAGGTCACCCTTCTCCTTCAGCAGCCCATCTTTCTGCTTATCGCTCGCGAGCGGAAGCTCGCGGTCGATTTCACGCAGACGCTCTTCAATCTCACGTGCGCGAAGAATACCCACGCAGTCATCTATCGAAACTTCGAGCATCCGTCCTTTCGAATCCTCAATCGGCTCTTCGAAAAGATCGCGCATCGTTCCCGCCGCGTCATCGCTCAGTGCGGCTGCGACCTCGAGCACGTCTGCGTCCCCGCCCACGCTCAGCAGCACTTCGTAAATCTCGCGGTAATCCGGATCCCTGAACGAATCGGGTCCCAGCCTCTCCGCGACACTCTCAACCATCGCCCTTCGGTGGAGCATGCTGCGCACCAGCTCACGCTCGGAAGATGCCCCTCTTGCAGTATAACGCACTCTGTGTGTCTGCTGTCGCCTATCTTCCACCTTTCGGATGGCAGGAGCTTCATTCTCCATGATTCGCGGCCGCTCCCGCTTCGTGTTTGCAGACTCGCGAAGCAGCACTGCCTTGTCCACCGAGAGGGCTTCAGCTGCTCGACTGAGATACAGGTCACGCATGACAGGCTCTGTGGTAGCGCGGATTGTGGGCAGCAGCCGATCCAATGCTCTCCGCTTTTTCTGCAAGCTGGAAAGCCAACCGGCCCGGTCGAGTATCTGGATTTTTCGCTCGAAAACATCGATTGCCCTTCCAAGCTGGTCTTCCAGTCCCTTCGCTCCATGCTCAGCGACATATGTATCGGGATCTTCGCCGTCGGGAAGCGTCACCACACTCACGCTCATTCCCTGGGACAAGAGC
Source organism: Gemmatimonadaceae bacterium (assembly GCA_046595175.1). Classification (GTDB taxonomy): domain Bacteria; phylum Gemmatimonadota; class Gemmatimonadetes; order Gemmatimonadales; family Gemmatimonadaceae; genus UBA4720. Next base: position 800 of record JBKJPM010000181.1, on the reverse strand, counting down.
TCGTCACCGCTGCGGAATGTCGCCTTTAACCCAGCCTGATCCGAGTCGTACAGGAGAAACGCATTGCGCGTGTACTTCTTGAGAATGCCAGCCTGCGCATCTGTAAGAGCAGTTCCCATCGGAGCGACGACCGATTCCACACCGGCCGCCATCAGACGAATCACATCAAAGAAACCCTCTACGACGAGTACTCTCTCGTCTTTCCTGATGCTGTTCTTCGCCCAGTTGAGTCCATACAGGAGCTTGCCCTTTCCGAAGATTGCCGTCTCCGGAGAGTTGAGATACTTGGGCTCATTATTGTCCAGCACCCGGCCGCCGAAGCCGACATTGCGCCCCAGTGCATCGAAAATGGGAATTATCAGGCGGTCGCGGAAACGCGGACGAATCTCACTGGGCGCTTCTTCCGGCTGAACAAAAAGTCCAGCTGCAACCATGCGCGCATCGTCGAAGCCGAGAGCTGTGAGGTGGTCACGCAACATCGCGCGATCACGCGGAGCAAAACCCAGCGAAAACCTGTCGGCTGTTTCGCGATCGATATCGCGCCTCAAGAGGTAGTCGCGCGCGACGGATGCTGTTTTGTCCTCCCAGAGCATTTTCTGGAACCAGGCTGCGACGGTTGCGTTTATTTCCCAGAGCGGCTCACGGGGATCGGGGCCTTCACGGCGTGTATCAACTTCGCGAACTTCGATTCCGGATTTCTCTCCCACCATCTTTACTGCTTCCGGCCATTGAACGCCGAGCTTCTTCTGAAGGAAGTGAAAGACGTCTCCGCCTTCGTGACAGACGAAGCAGTAGTAGAT
>JBKJPM010000147.1:0-4758 GCA_046595175.1 Gemmatimonadaceae bacterium | reverse complement strand
CGGCGAGCTCTATCCGAGCGATGAAATCATTCGGCGTGCCCAGGAGAAAGGGATCCCGTTTACGACCGCCTCCGATGGACATTCGTACGTGCAGCAAGGCGAAAACTTCGAGCGACTGGCAAAAAAAATGTCGGACCTGAGCATTACCGAGGTGTTGATTTTCGAGCGACACCAAGCTGGACCAGTCAGTCTGCAGGGGTAGGACGGGGCGCCACCCGTTCCCGAAATCGATCATTGTGCGCACCAGCTACGACGAAAATATCCGTCCCCTCGTGGCCGAGCCCACTCAACTCCACCAGGTCTTGCTCAACCTCAGCATCAACGCCCGCGACGCCATGCCTAATGGCGGCCAAATCTGCCTGGGCGTCGAAAACTTCGACGTCGATGCGCACTTTGCCAGCGTCACCCCCGACGCCACCGTCGGTCCGCACGTTATGCTCCAGGTCACCGACAGTGGCAGCGGTATCCCGCGCGAAGTGGTCGACAAAATCTTCGATCCGTTTTTCACCACCAAGGGCGTCGGCGACGGCACCGGACTGGGGCTATCCACCGTGGCCGGCATCGTCAGAAGCCACGGCGGCTTCATCAAGCTCGAAAGCGAACCGGGCAACACCAGCTTCAAAATCTTCCTGCCCGCCAAACAGTCGGGCGACGTCGCCGTGCTGGAGCCGGAAACAGTTCTGCCGCGCGCTCACGGCGAAACCATTCTCATCGTCGACGACGAACCGAGCATCCTCGAGATCGCTCAACTGATCCTCGAGAGCCACGGCTACAAAGTCCTCGTCGCCGAAGACGGACCGGAAGCGCTCGCGATCTTCGCCCAACAAGCAGGCCAGATCAGTGCCGTCGTCACCGATCTCGCCATGCCCTTGATGAACGGGCTGATGCTGATTCGTGCCCTGCGCCGGCTTGACCGTGGGATCAAGATCATCATTGCCACTGGCTGGAATAGCGATGCGCAAGATGGTGATATCACCGCGCTGAAAGTGGACGGATGTCTGCACAAGCCTTTCACCACCCGCAACCTGCTTCTCAAATTAAGCCAGGTATTGCCCCGCGGGTTGAAAGACGCCGCCTGATCGCCGTTCTCTCGCGCAGTTCCCGTTCGACGACGGGATGCGCTTTCGTGAGCTTCGCCAAGGGACCCTGGGCCATCCGCTGGCTCGAGCAGTTCGGGAATTAGCTACAAATAAAGAAGGTGAGCCGTAATACTGTACCCCTGCCCTTGGGCGCGTTACCTAGGGCATGTGATACACTTCGATGAGTGCGAGAAGGCGCGCCTTTTCGTGAAAGGATAAGCGGAATCGCCGACCACATCGAGAAACACGACCTGCACCATTCCAGGCGAGTCTTCTTGGACATCGCGACTTTAGAGTCTGGGTCCGGGCACTGCTTATTTATTTCCTCGTCCGATCCGCGTCCAGTTAAGACGACCCACTTCCGAAGTTCTTCCAGAAGCGCTAGTGAATGCTTAATTCAGCCGGTTTAGCCAGTCGCAAATCGGTATTAATTCTGTCGGTCGGAACGGGAGTGCTTTGCGACGCCTCGGGTACCTGAGGCTGAAGACTCTGGCGGCAGAGCCAGGTCAGCGTCTTTACCGCCAGTTCCACTAATAAGAACGGCTTGACGATGAAATCATTTCCGCCGCTCAAGACGGATCGCGCTTGCGTTCCGAAATCGGAATGAGCAGTGACAAACACGACCGGCGTCGAGCGATTCTGAGGCATCTCGCGCAGTTCGAGACAGAGATCGAGGCCGCTCTTTCCTGGCATTTCCACATCGAGAAAGATCAGGTCAAAGTGTTCTTCCTTGAAGAGCTGCTCGGCCGAGAGCGGGTCGCCCAGGCTGACCGCGGCGAGTTTCGCGCGGCTCAGAGCCGAGCAGATCGTCTCGCGCGAAACTACTTCGTCGTCCACCACCAGAATCCGGGGTGACTCCAAGGCCTGGGGAGACGAAACGGTCGCTTCATCCGTTAGGTGCGCCAGCATATCGATGGCTTGTCCCAAGGTATTCACGACTGACGCCGCGATCTTCTTCGGCTTTCGGCGCAACTCGATGAGCAAGGCTTCCACGCCGTTGCCCAGCTGCGCGATCTTCCCAAAGCCAAAAACTGTGGCCGCGCCCGCCAGCGTGTGAGTCCGCTCGTGCATTTCCACCAGCTCTGCAATCTGAAGATTTTCCTCTTCTGTCCGGGCCAGGGCCAGATAGCCAGTCCGCATCTGGGCCAGCGCTTGCCGTGCGTGGTCCAGAAAGGTCGCCAGCAGTTCGTTCGGCACCGGAGCTTCCGCAATGACTTCGATCTCCCTCCCGGGCTCAGCGGGGCCGCCCAGCAGTTGGGAGATCAAACTTACCATTTCGGCCGGGCTACTTTCTGACTTCGAAAGAAGCTTGGTCGCGCCAGCCGCTTCCGCTTCGCGCGCCAGCTGCCCAAGGTAGGAGTTGGAACAAACGATCACCGGCAGAGCTTCGGAAGGAAACTCCGCTCGAATATTGCCGAGCAGTTCAACTCCATTCGTCCTCGGCAGGCATAAGTCTAAAATCACCAGGCTAATTCCGCCCTGCTGCAAAACACGCATCGCTTGCGCTCCGTCCGTTGCGAACTCCACTTTGAATCCCTGGCGGAGAAGTTTCTCCCGGTAGAGCTGCACGACGATTTGATCGTCATCGACGATCAGGATCATCTTCTTCTTGGTCGGTGTATAGACTCGTTTCATTGGATTAGACCTTGGTGTGTTCGGGGGACTGCGTGAATTGGAGAAGCGCACTCTGCAGGCGCGGAAATTTCTCTCGAATGTCATCGAGCAAAGGCATAGCTCCGGAGAGATCGCCGGACTGGCCGGCTTCCTCCAAGGCCCGCAATGGCAGCGTCAGAACTTCGACACCAATGGACATACTGGAGCCCACTATCTTATGAGCCAGGCTGGCAACCTCTGCGGTCGACTGCGATAGGATCGCTTCTTTCAAGGCATCGAGCATGAGAATGGTTTGCGCCAGGTAAAGCCCCACCAGATGCTCCATTCGCTCAGGGTCGCCATCCGTGATATCCCGCAGACGCTCTAAGTCCACCAGCACCTCCTCTGCGCAGTCAGTGACAGGCGGTGAAGAGACAGGTGCAGGGCCAGAGACCTCAACCGCGCCCGGTTGGACTTCATCGTAACGATTCAAGGCCACCTCGAGTTCGTGACTCCTCACTGGCTTGCTCAGATAGTCGTTCATCCCCGCCGTCAGGCATTTCTCGCGGTCTCCGGCCATCGCGTTGGCCGTCATGGCAATGATATGGACTGGTTTTTTCCAATCGAAGCCTCCGACACGCTTTTGCTCCATCTCGCGGATGCGGCCGGTCGTCTCGTAGCCATCGAGAAGTGGCATTTGGCAATCCATCAGGATGATGTCGTAAGAGTTGCGCTCACAGGCATCAAAGACTTCCGTTCCATCAGCAACCGCATCGGCGCTATAACCAAGTTTCCGGAGCAAGCCCAAGGCGACCCGCTGGTTCACATCGTTATCTTCCGCCAACAGGATGCGCAGTTCCCGACAGATCGTCGACATAGCGTTCGGAGCAGGCAGGACTCTCTTCGCTTTCTCAGCCGCGCCGAGGGATTTGGTCCCGACAACTTTGGCGATCGAATCAAAGAGAAGCGATTGCTGGATTGGTTTGATCAGGCAATCATCGATGCCAGCAGCTCGCAGTTTTTTCGCGTCCAAGCGTGCACCAATCGAAGAGAGAAGGACGAGGCGAACTCCGGTCAGATCCTTTTCGGATCTTATGGCTCGGGCCAGAGTGACCCCATCGGTGCCCGGCATCTGCATATCCAACAGTACCACATCGTAAGGGTCATCCGCGGCGTGGGCGGCACGCAATTCCTCAAGAGCTGTCTCAGCGTCCCGTGCGGATCGCGAGCGCATCTTCCAGGCGCGCGTCTGCAGACGCAGGATCTCGCAGTTCGTTTCGTTGTCGTCCACGATCAGAACGTGCAGATTGGCCAACTCCTCGGCGATCGCGAGGTCTTCGGGGAACTCACCCGCTGATTTCATCAGGCGGGCCGTAAACCAGAAGAGCGATCCTTTACCGGGGCTGCTATCAACTCCGACCGTGCCATGCATGTGTGCAATGAGTTGTTTCGAAATAACCAGTCCCAGCCCCGTGCCGCCATACTTGCGCGTCGTCGAGCCATCCGCCTGACTGAAGGGTTGGAAAAGCCTTTGCCGCGCCTCCGGCTTGATCCCGATCCCGGTATCCTGAACCTCAAAGCGCAGAAACGCCTCTCCCTCACTCTCGCCTTCGAGAGATACCTTTACTACCACTTCACCGTGTTCGGTAAACTTGATCGCGTTGCCGACGAAATTGAGCAGCACCTGACGCACCCGGCCTGGGTCGCCGCAGAGGTGGACGGGCACATCATGTTCGATGAGGCAGGCTAACTCCAAGCCCTTGGCCTCCGCCTTATGCGCCAGCAACTCTAATCCACCGTGGACGGCCTCATGGAGGTCAAAATCAATCTCCTCAAAGGAAAGCTTTCCCGCTTCGATTTTGGAAAAATCGAGGATGTCATCGATCACCTGCAACAATGACTCCGCGCTGCTCTGAATGGTGCCGGCAAAAGACCGTTGCTCGGCGTTCAGCTCGGTGTCGAGTAACAAGCCAGTCATGCCCATGACTCCATTCATCGGCGTGCGTATCTCGTGACTCATGTTCGCGAGAAACTCGCTCTTTGCGATGGTAGCGGCTTCCGCCGCACTCTTGGCCAGGAGCAGATC
>JBKJPM010000017.1:0-3490 GCA_046595175.1 Gemmatimonadaceae bacterium | reverse complement strand
CTGTAGACCGATTTGAGAAATGCAGGTAGGTCTGCAGCTGCGCGATGTGTAGTGAGGAGAGCTTTTCTACCGTTTTCAGCTCTACGATCAGCTGCCTTTCTACCAGCAGGTCGACGCGGTAGGCGCGGGGCACGATCAAATCCCGGTAGGTCAGCGGCAGTGCCGATTGAACCACAACGTCCAGACCCACGGACCTCAGTTCATGAGCAAGGCACTGCTCGTAAGTATCCTCGAGTAGCCCCGGACCAAGACTTTTGTGGACAGCGATTGCACATCCGATCACCCGCCCCGTCAATCCACTCGGATCCGCATGCAACGCCATCAATCAAAAATGTTCCGCCCTTGAAAGCGGCCACAATCCATTCCCGCCACACACAATCAAATCCCCAAAAAGCCCCTTCGACCCCTTCGCCACCCTTCGACTCCTCCCAAACCAGCGTTTAACGATTTTCCGTGCTGCGACGCTTTACTTCGGCCTTCCAGTTCTGGATAATCACGATCTCCGACAGCTTTCCCTGACGCACCATCACGAACCGCCCGTCAGGCATTACATCATAGTTCGAGTGCGGAGTTGCTCCCTCGAATTCATTGGCAGAAAAGAGTGGCTTGCGCGAGGTCACCTTGAACTCGGCACCGGTTTCAACGGTCGCAGCTATGAGAGGAGTGGAATTGTCACCAACGCCGAGATAGAACAGCTCTCGGCCGCTGCGTGCCCATACCGGTTCGGTGCCGCCATTCTGTGACACCAGCACCTTGGCTCCCTGACCAGTCACTGGTCGCACGTAAATTTCCTGCTGACCGGACTCGTCCGATACAAATGCCAGCCACCGCCCATCCGGCGACACTGCGGGATAGAACTCGTTGTAAGAAGAAGCGAGATAGGGCACCGGCTTGCCGCGCTTGGACATCGAAAGCTCGAACAGATCATTCGTGCCGTCCTGGGAAGTGTTGATAACCAGAACCTCGTCGGAGTTGGGGACGAACGCTCCCACCGTTTGTGCGGTAGCCGCAACGTTTATCGAGTCAACGCTTCCGCTTCCGTCCGCGTTGCGCATGAACATTCCAATCACGCCGTTGCGCGCAGAAGCGTAGGCGATGCGTTTGCCGTCGGGCGTCCACACCGGATCATGCCCGTCTTTCTCGAAGGTGAGCCGAGAGAGGGTTTTCTCCCCCAGGTTAAGCGTCCAGACATCCCGGCTATTCTGCTGCGTAAAATCCATCGCTATGTATTTGCCGTTGGGTGACACTCTCGGACTGTGAAAGCGCCGCTGAAGATCAAGCACTGGCTCCGCCTTCCCTGAGCGGTCTATGTATGCAAGCTCGAATGGTGATTCAGGGATGTACACAATCGAACCGGTCTTGCTCATTGCAAACTGCGGCGGGCCTCCGACGGTGAACCTCACGCCTTGCGCGAGTGTTACTGGTGTTCCGGTCACCTTGGTGCCATTGAACGGAGCGGCGAGAATTGTCCCGCTGGCCTGCACCCACACGAGATATCCGTCGTTGTAATTCATGGAACCTATCAATTCGTCTACGATAATCGTGCGTTCCCCGGTCTTGAGATCGACCAGGTAGCCGCGCCCATTCGAGCCCCCACCCGGGATGGAAAGCACCAATCCCTTTTCCCCGCCGGGAAGGATATCCGTTAGAAGAAGCCAGACTTCATGCTTTGACGAATCCGGTTTTGCAATGATGACAGGCTTTCCATTTGGCGGGAAGCGCATGAGCATTCCCCCGTTGTTAGTCGCAAATACGTCATCACCCTGTAACACTACCGGAGTCGCCGGACTCACATCCCTGACTACCAGGGGAGTTGCCGCTCCACCGGCGACGGGGATTTTATAGATCTGATTCCCAATCGTGAAGGTGACCCACTGACCATCCCGTGAGAACGCCGGGTCGGTGCCCTTCTCTGTTCCGGGAATCGGCACTGCGGTAAGCGCGTCGATTTTTCGCAGGAACAGCTGTGCCCCTCGCGCACTCTGCCCGACGTACACCACTGATTTTCCGTCGGGTGACATCGCAATATTGAGATTTGCAAAACTCGTAAGCCGCTGGTCAGCAGACGTGCTAATTACAAATCGCGATGTCGGCTGGGATTGGTGGTCGGCGCTCGAGCGTCCAATCGCAAATGCACCGGCGGCGAGCGCGAGCGCAAATACGGCGGCAGCGGCCAGGGGATATCGGGAAAGCGGACCGAGGCGCCGCGAAGATGACCTTGCCCCGGCGCTCGAGCCTGTGCCGGTAAAGGAAGTGTTTCGCAGTGCTGCAGCAAACTCCGCCGCCGTTGCAAACCGGTCAGCGGGAACTTTCTCCAGTGCCGTAAGCACCGCCGCTTCGATATGCACGGGAATCGTGTGCCGCTTCGGAATCATGGGCCGCGGCTGCTCGGTCACTACACGTGCGACAATTGCCTGTGCTGTTGGGCCGGTAAAGGGCGGCTCGCCAACCAGCATTTCATAAGTGATCGCGCCGAGCGCGTATACATCGCTGCGCGCGGTGATGTCGCGCTCTCCCATCGCCTGCTCGGGACTCATGTAGTGCGGAGTGCCAAGCGACATGCCTGTCTCGGTCATGCGCGTGGAGCCGGCGTTGCTCACCGCGAGCGCGATTCCGAAATCGGCTACAAGTGCCTGGCCGTCCTGGAGCAGAATGTTTTCCGGCTTGATGTCCCGATGGATTACTCCATGCCGGTGTGCATAGTCCAGCGCGCTGGCAACTTCGCTGGCGATTCGAACCGCATCAGGGATGGCGATCTGCTTCTCGCGGGAGATGCGGTCGCGTAGTGAGATACCCTCTACGAAGGGCATCACATAGAAGAGCAGTCCGTCGGCCTCGCCCGAATCAAAGAGCGGGAGGATGTGCGAGTGCTGCAGCTTGGCCGTGGTGCGTATCTCCGCGAGGAATCTTTCTGCGCCGATTACCGCAGCCAGCTCGGGACGGAGCAGCTTAAGGGCGACTTCCCGGTCGTGTCGCAGGTCACGGGCGAGATACACGGTCGCCATTCCTCCGGCTCCGATCTCCCGCAGAATTTCGTACCGGCCCTCAAGGGCGGCCGTCAGGCGAGTAAGGGGCTCATTCACGCCGCAAAGATAATTGCTAATGGCGATCCCCGCCCGAGAAACCGCAATACTATACTATAGGCAGTATAGGCGGTCCTCCCATGACCCAATGAGGCTCCAATGCAGAGTGATACTCCAAGACAGCATTCTCCGCGACGCCAGTTTCTCGCACAGGTAACTGCTGCGGCTGCTTCAGTGCTGGCACTCTCGCCGCTTGCCGGGCTCGCCCAGACGGTTGCCGGAGACAAGGTGCAGGGCGACGGGGACGCATGGATGAAGGCGATGCAGGGAAAGCACAAGCAGATATTCCATGCGATTCGCGCCGAAGTTCAGCCCATGCTGATGGCTAGGAACTTCCTCGACGCCTATGAGGAATCGTACGGTGCAAAACCCGGGCACGTTAATGCTGCGATCGGGTTCCACGGGGG
>JBKJPM010000182.1:0-4448 GCA_046595175.1 Gemmatimonadaceae bacterium | reverse complement strand
TAGCTCCCAAATGCCACTACAAGAACACCGTACCGCGTTGACCGTCGGCGTGTGGATCGCAGGGATCCTCGAGCGCTGGCCACTCGTACTCAAAGTCGTCCTCGGCGTCGTGCTGTTCGCGGCGATTGCGGCCGTCGCAATTCCGCCTGTCTATCGCACCAAGGCATCGTTTGTAGCGAACTCAAGTACCTCAAGCAAGCTGGGTGGCGCCCTTGGCTCTAGCGCCTTGAGCGGACTGGTATCGTCAATGGGTATGCCGAGCGTTGGTGACCCGTCCGAGTCTCCTGCCTTCTATACCGATCTCATCCAAAGCGAGGAGGTTCGTCGCCGGCTTGTCACCTCGAAGTTCGCAGATCCAAGAACAAGCAATCCGAACGACAGTGCCGTTCTCGTGGACATCATGAAGATCAAGGGCAGTGATCCCGCCCGCCGAGTCGAGATCGCGATGAAGCAGATGTCAAAGTCCACGCAGGTATTCTTTGATATCAAGACGAATCTCGTGCGCATTGAAGTTGACGCGCGCTGGTCGGAGCTGGCGTCGGCAATTGCTGCGCGCACCATCGCACTGGTTGAGCAGTTCAATAAGGAACAGCGCGGTACGCGCTCCACTGCAAAACGCGCATTCCTCCAAGCGCGTCTGGACAGTGCGCAAATGCAGCTTGCCGTTGCAGAGGACAGACAGAAGTTCTTTTACGAGCAGAATCGCGGATGCTGCAGAAACTCACCGGAGCTTCAGGCGGCTGAAGCAAGAATTCAGCGGAATCTTGAGATCGCAACGGGATTGTACCTGACGCTCCAGCAACAATTCGAGGCAGCGCGGCTCGATGCAATCAACGATGCAGCCCTGATCACCGTCGTCGATCGGCCATTCCCGTCCAGAAAAGCTGTGTGGCCCCGGTACTGGCTGCTGCTGGCCAGCTCCCTTGCGGTTGGAACGATTCTCGGGCTTCTCATCGCCGGCTGCGCCGTCATCATGGCTGACTGGCGCGTAAGGAACCCGGAAACTGCAAACCAACTGAGCGACTCGCTCTCGCACATCCCTTTCCCCGTAGGCCGACGCCGCCGCCGGGTTGCAGAGAGTGGCTGAGTCTGTAATTAGCCGCCGAGTCTTTCCCATTTTCGCATGGGGGCTCGCATTTCACAGTCTTATCATCGCTTCACTCTACGGGATATTCAGGTTTCCCGAAGGTTTCGTGCGCCAGGTTGCGGCATGGAAAGAAGCGCTGCTGGCAATTCTTTTGATCGTGACATTCGTCCGCGTTATGACAGGACGAAACGAAAAAACCGAAATCGCATGGACCGACCTCTGGGTTCTTTCGCTGTTCTTCACGGCGGTCTGCTACCTGATGACGGCGAACCCCTTTTTCAACGCCGGCCTTCCTGTACAGGCGCAGGTGATGGGTCTTCGCGACGCAGTGTATTTCATGCTGATCTATTTTGTGGGACGATCGACGCCCGAGCTGATTGAATCGGAGAATGGCGCGCGACGATTGTTCACTCTTGTCGTCGTGACATGCGTCATCGGCATTTTCGAGCGGATCCTTGTATCCCCGGAGATGCTCGTCGCGCTCGGAGTGGCATCCTACTTCCAGAACTTCCTCGGCGTATCCGCGTTCACGACAGGAAACGAATACGGTCTGCCGCTCAACTATTGGACGTTCATCGCTGGACGACCATTCCGCCGCGCCGGCTCGGTTTATCTGAGCGGACAAGGCTTCGCGGTCCCGTTCCTGCTTTTCTTTCCACTGGCAACCTCATGGGTATTCTGGCGTGCAAAGAAGATTCCGCTGCAGGTATTCGCGTACGCACTGATTTGTATTGCGCTCTTGATGACGCTAACGCGGATGACAATTCTCATCGCGATCATCCAGCTTGTGCTGTTTGTGCTGCTCATGAAACGGCCTGAATGGGCGGTGGCCGGGATTTCCATTCTCGGGCTCGTGTTCGTGGGAGCTTTCGTTCTCATACCCGGCTTCCCGACCTTCGTGTGGCAGACGCTGTCCTGGCAGGAAGGCAGCAGCGTATCGCACGTCAACGATTGGCTGCGGGGATCTGCAGCATTCTTCGAGCGGCCCTGGGGCTGGGGTTTGGGCACGGCAGATCAGACGGCAGTCCGCGCCGGACTAAAATACATCGCCGGCGACAACCTGTTCCTGAAATACGGCATTGAGATGGGCGCACTCGGATTGCTGCTCCTGATCATGGTGCTGTATTCCCTTGGCCAGACCGGACTGCGGCTCTTTCGCTACGCCGAGGATGACTCACGCAGGAGAATGGGAATCGTAATCTGGCTGACCAGTATTGGTATCTCCATAAATGGAATTACTGCGGTGGTATTCAATTCGATCACTCTGGGATGGCTTTTTTTCTGGCTGGCAGGAGCTGCGGTCAGCGCGTCCCAGTCCCTGATGCGTACATCGCCTGAGCGGCAAATAAACAGTGGGATCTGACGTGAATCCGCAGTTCGGCGTGGTGCTGCTGAACTGGAATAACGCGGCGGACACGCCCCCAGCACTCGACTCCCTCTGGAACGCGGTGCCGCAGCCGGCAGCCGTCGTCGTCGTGGACAGTGCGTCGTCAGATGACAGTATTGCACACCTCACCAAATGGTCCTCTGAACATTCAGGGATTGGTCGCAGCTGGCTGAAGCTCATTGTCCTTCCCGAGAATCGAGGATTCGCAGGTGGAAACAATGCGGGAATCGAGTACCTCCTGACCCGGGATGAAATCACTCATGTGTTCCTCCTGAACAATGACGCAATGGTTGAGAAGAACTTTTTTACCGAAATGTCACTGGCGCTGGAGCAGGAGCCCGATGCGGGTCTGTTGACGGGTACGATTTTCGAACACCCCAACCGCAGCCAGGTTTGGTATGCGGGCGGCCGCGAAATTCCATTCCGCGCGCTGATCGAACACCGATTCGATGTTCCTACCGACGACGCGCCCATCGAGACCGAATTCATCAGCGGCTGCGCGATGCTTATTTCGCGGCCGGTGGTCGCAAAGCTCGGGATGCTGCCCCACGTGTATTTCCCGCTCTACTCGGAAGATGCGGAGTATTCGCATCGCGCAAGGAATGCGGGCTTCCCTGTCCTGTACGCGCCAAGAGCCATTGTATACCATAAGATTGGCGCGACTGTTGGGCCCGCGAAAACATCGCCATACATCATGCGCGCCCAGGTCAGGCACCGCGTAATGTACGTGCGCCGTAATTTCCGCGGAAAGAACCGCCTCGTCGCCTCCCTCTATCTCCTCGCAACGAAGCCGGCAAAAGCGCTCGTCGAGACTCTGCTCGGAAGGCCGAAAATGGGCTGGGCCATTTTTTCGGGGACGGTCGAGGGATTTCTCCACAGGGAATCCTGATGCGCGTCGCGCTCGACATGCACCACGTGCGTCAGTCCGATGCGGGCACAGTACGGTACGCGCGCGGACTGTCTGCGGCTCTCCGCGCCCGCGGCGATGTCGAAGTCCAGGAAATTGGTGGTGGCCCACTTGTGCGTCCCGGCCTCCGGCAAAAACTTCTGACGGCAGAACAGGATTTCTTTTGGTACCCGTTCCAGGGGAGAAGAGACGCGGCCACAATGGAAGCGGACCTGTATCACTGCCCCGCCGTACGCGCACCAATCACAAGGGGAAAACCCCCACTTGTTGTAACTGTTCACGACCTTGTCGCTCTCAGATTTCCGGAGACGATGCCACGATGGACGAGGTTTTACTCGAGAGCCACGCTTGAACGAATGCTCGCGGCCGCGGACCTGATCATCACGCCTTCGGCCGACACGGCAAACGACCTGGAACGACTGACCAATGCCGACGCAAACCGGATCAGGGTCATTTGGAATGGAGTAGACGACATTTTCTTTAGCGCTCCTTCTCGGTCACTGGTCATCGCCGAGCCCTACATCCTGTTCGTGGGAACTCCGGAGCCACGAAAGAATCTTCAGCGGCTTGTGAACGCAGTGGAGGCGCTTTGGAAACGGGGGATGCGGTACAAGCTTGTCGTGGCTGGGAGTGGCGGGTGGGGCGCCGTCAACGTCGTGAGTGCCAATGTGCAGCATGTTGGTAAGCAAAGTGACGGCGAACTCCAACAGTTGTACGCCGGCGCGGCGTGCGTAGCCCAGGTTTCCCTGCACGAAGGGTTCGGATATCCCGTCATCGAAGGGATGGCCTCAGGTGCGCCGGTGGTTATCTCGGGCGAAGGAGCTTTGCCTGAGATCGCAGGAAACGCTGCGGTGATAGTGGACGCCTACGACGAAATCTCGATTGCTGATGGGCTCGAGCGGAGTATTTCAGAGCGGGACTCATGGGTCGCGCTTGGGCGAAAGCGCGCGGAATTGTTTCGGTGGCGCGAATGTGCCGCTAAACACTTTGACGCTTATCGATCCTTGTTATAATCGTGTAGCCATTGAGCGAGGGATAGTTTGCCCTCCGGGCGGGTTACACGTAGG
>JBKJPM010000022.1:0-7412 GCA_046595175.1 Gemmatimonadaceae bacterium | reverse complement strand
GAGACGGCCGCGATTCTTTCGCCGCAGAAAACAGTTTTACTTCCGGATCTTGCCGCAGGCTGTTCGCTCGCCGCTTCCATTGATGCGGACCAGCTTCGGCAGTGGAAGTCGGAGCATCCGGGTGCTGTTGTTGTTTCCTACGTGAACACGACTGCCGGCGTCAAAGCAGAAAGCGATTATTGCTGCACATCCGGGAACGCGGTCGACATTGTCAATTCGATTCCCGCCGAGCAGGATATTCTTTTCCTCCCCGACATGTTTCTCGGCGCGCATGTGCGGCGTGTCACAGGAAGGCGCAACATGCATGTGTGGATGGGCGAGTGTCACGTGCATGCCGGAATTGATCCCGAGCATATCAATCTTCAGCGCGCAGCGCATCCGGGCGCCGAGTTCCTGATCCATCCAGAGTGCGGCTGCGCAACGAGCGTTGTCGAGGCGGTATCGGCAGGAGCGATCGACCCGGAGGGCGTACAGATACTCTCGACCGAAGGAATGATCAATCGTCCGGCGATATCTCCGGCTGAGGAGTATATCGTAGCGACCGAGGTTGGAATCCTTCACCGTCTTCGTCGGGAGAATCCGACGAAGAAATTCTTTCCCGCGAGCAGGACTGCTGTGTGTGCCTACATGAAGGTGACGACGCTGCCTAAAGTCTTGAACGCACTGGAAAACATGGAACACAAAATCACGGTTGCCCCCGACGTCGCTGCAAAGGCAAGAATCGCAATCGAGCGCATGGTTGCAATCGGCGGGCAGGTTCCGCTTTCGCCCAACCCGGGCACGATGGTAGACCCCGGCGAATGAACGAGCGCCGAAGGGAAGTCAGCAAGAACACGGGCTGGGGTTTCTGGGGTGAAGAGGGGCTGCGCTTTCCGCTGACACGAGCTGAAACCAAGCAGCTTGTCCGTGCGGCGCTGGAAGAAGACGATACCATGCACGATGTCACGACCATCGCCACCGTCGTATCGGATCGTCGTGCGCGCTGCCGTCTTGTTGCTCGCCAGCCCGGTGTCATCGCAGGTATTGCACTCGCGGCCGAAGCATTCCGGCAGCTTGATCAAACCGTGACAATCCGTATCGATCAGGAGGATGGGAGTGCGGTGGAGGGGAATACTCTGCTGATGTATATGTCCGGCCACGCCCGGGGACTACTCAGCGCTGAGCGTGTTGCCCTCAATTTCATGCAGCGCTTATCCGGGGTTGCGACGCTGACGGCCAAATATGTGGAGGCAGTGAAGGGAACCGGCGCGCGGATTCTCGACACTCGTAAGACAACACCGCTCTGGCGAAAGCTGGAGAAATATGCAGTGCGGGCTGGTGGCGGGTTGAATCACAGAATGGATCTTGCCGCCGCGGTGCTTATGAAGGACAACCACATTGCGGCGATTGACGGCGACATCGCACTTGGCATTCGCCGGGCCAGGGAGATTTCACGGCCCGGGACGCAAGTTGAAGTCGAGTGCGACACTCTCGAGCAGGTAAGCCGCGCCATGAACGCGGGCGCAGACATTATCATGCTGGACAACATGCCGCCTTCCCTCGTTCGTGAAGCTGTGTTGATGGTGAGTGGCCGCGCAATTCTTGAAGCTTCAGGCGGAGTGAATCTGGCGACAGTGCGTTCACTCGCGGAGACCGGAGTTGACTGGATCTCCGTTGGCGCGCTCACGCATTCCTCGCCGGCACTGGATCTCGCGCTGGACTTCGAGTGACTGAGAGGGTTCCGGATCCGCCGGAAGTCTGTGACGTCTGCGGATCGGACAGGATTCAGGAAATCAAATGCAAGGTTGTATGCAAAAACTGCGGGACGATCCTGAAAAGCTGCGCTGACCTCTAGGCCCCTGCGGCAGATCCCAACAAAACAATGGCGCCTGTTGGCGCAGAGACGCCTGCTTCGGGTTCCTCTGTTACCGCGATCGCCTTGAGATCCGCCGGGCGAAGTGCATAGGTAGCAGTAAAGACTGCACTTCCATCATCCCCTGGCCGGAATACGCCGGCGGGAATTTTTTTGTCGGCCGTTACCAGCCAGAGTTCATATGCGCGGCCCGCCTTCGGGCGTGCGAGGCCATGGGCGAAAACAGTCCACCGGTTAGTTGCCCGATCCCAGAACATCCGTGCTGTCGGCGCGTTCACTCCAGTAGAACTCAGTTCCATGACCGTGACCGCGGGGCCGGTGATGGCTGCAATCTGAAGACCCTTGTCGCGCACCACCGATGCCAGCGTTCGGGCTTCGTTGACGCGTTGCGAGTAAAGCTCCTGCAGCTCGGCGCTCCTGGCACGCTCACGCGCATAACCAAACCCTGTTGCAACCAAGGCAAGCGCGGCAGCGATTGAAAGTGCGCGCCAAAGCCCGGGTTGGCTGGACGATCCGTGACTTGTCCGAGCCATACTCTCGAGACGCGCGCGGATTTCATCGCTGCGTTCCCGGTTGAGAATGCCCATGGAAGAAGCCGGTGGCATTTGCTCCAGGACGGCACGCAGTTCCGCAACTTCGGCAGCGCATTCGCCGCAAGTCTGGATATGCTGCTCCGCGCGCGATACCTCGCCGGGCTCAAGCGCCCCGAGCACGTACGCTCCGAGCTCGATTGCTACCTGGTCGTGAATGCTGGAAGACGGGCTCGGGGAGTCCGTCACGACACCCCTTGTTCCGCGATAACCATGCTCTCGCGGAGCTTTTGCATTGCCAGTCTGATACGCGTCTTGATAGTTCCAATCGCCTCGCCGGTGCAGGAGGCAATCTCGGTTTGCGTGAGTCCACCATAATACGTCATTTCAACGACTTCGCGCTGTGCAACCGGAAGGGCATGAAGCGCGCGAGCGACAAGCGTAATGCGCTCTTCGTCAACAATACCATCATCGCTTCTGTTCGGGTCCGCGAGCGTCGTGAGCGGGGCCGCTTCGAGGGAATCTTCCCGTCTGCGCTTCATTGCCTTGAGGCGGTCGAGAGCGCGGCTCCGTGCAATGCTGGTAATCCATTGCCGGACCTGTCCGCGTGAAGAGTCGAATCGGGACGCTTGATTCCAGGCTTGCCAGAATACGTCTTCAACAACCTCTTCGGCATCCTGCGTGACCCGCACAATTGCGAGGGCAATTGCGTACACATCTTGAGACCAGCGGCTGTAGAAACGAGAAAGCGATTCTGCCTTTCCCGCTGCCATGTCGCGCACAATTCGGACGTCGTCGAGACTGACAGTCTCAAGGACTGAGCTTTGCTTAGGCACCATTCTGTGCCATAAGGCCAGAACAGTGCCACGTGCGCCGCGCCCTCTGAACTGGAGCCGGCGCACAGGCCAGAATACGACATCATCATAACCGGCCTAAGCTCAGCATTCATCAGATTTAGCGGGGCATCAGGACATGGTCAATGACATGAATTACGCCATTCGACTGATAAACGTCGTATGTGGAAATGCTGGCTACGGTTCCAGCTTCGTCCTTCAATACGATGTTGCGCTTGCCGTTCATCATCGCCCATAGCCATCCGCCGCTTACCGTCTTGATCTTCGCGGTGCCGCCAGACTTACGGATGAGCTTCATGATTGCGTCCGCGTCCCAGCGGCCCGACACAACGTGATAAGTCAGGACCTTTGTGAGAGCTGCCTTGTTTTCAGGCTTGAGAAGATTGGCTACTGCTCCAGCTGGAAGTGCGTTAAACGCATTGTTGGTAGGCGCAAAAACGGTAAATGGGCCCTTGGACTGCAGCGTCTCGACCAGGCCAGCAGCTTTCACGGCCGCGACGAGTGTGGTGTGATCTGCAGATTTGACAGCGTTTTCAACGATGTTTTTCATCGGGTACATTGCTTCACCGCCGACCATCGTGGTTCCGGCCTTGCTCTGTGCATGCGTCAGGCGCGGGGCACCGACGAGAACCAGTGCGGCGGCTGACAAAGTGAGAACTTTGCGAATCATGTAGCAAACTCCTTGTAGGTGGATGTGCGTTCACACCACTTACGACAGATGACTCCGGCCGGATCTCTTTTCAGGTCTGGATCGTCCAAAAACCGAAAAGAGATCCGAATTCGAACCCCTGTCGTATCTAAAACGTGAGGAGTTGCAATGCGCGGCTCCCAGTACCCCATTCGGCGGGAGATTTCATGAATCACAGGTTTTTGAGCCGTGGCAGATACCGGGCTCTGTTCGCAGCCGGAATTGCTGCGAGCGTAGGAATGGCGGGGCTCATCCTCGCATCAGATCACCAGGACACACCGGAAGTTGAGTTGAATCCTCGTATGGACATCAATGATGTCTATGCCTTCCCTGGCGGAAATGGCACGAGCACCGATCGCGTCACGCTCGTCATGACGACGTCGTCACCGATTGTTGGCACCAATGCGTCGTTCGATCCGCGCCTTCTTTATCAGCTTAAGGTAGACAACACCGGCGACGCGAAGGAAGACCTGGTATTTCAGGTCACTTTTGATTCCGGAACCGGCGCTAACCAGAAGTACACGGTTGTTGGTCCCATTGCGCCGTCCTCCAGCGGTACGCCGGCTTCAGGCGGTGTGGTCAATCGGCTCGTGACCGGAACCAGTGTAACCGGAAATGTCGGCAGCAGCGCAGGATCAGCCGCGGGAGTCCAGGTATTCGCCGGGCTTCGCACGGATCCATTCTTCATCGATCTCGAACAGTTCTTCAAGATCGTTCCTGACCGTCGTCCTTCGACGGGCCCGCTCTCGGTTCCGCAGACGCAGACAGCGACATCGTTCCGTACACCTGGCGTCGACCTGCTCGGAAGCATCAACGCAAATGCGCTTTCGATTGTAATCGAGCTTCCAAAGAGCCAGCTACTCGCATCCGCAGCCGCCGACGCAAAGTTCGGAGTCTGGGGCACAATCAGCCGATAGGCATATCCCAAACATGAAAACGAGGAAATTCAGAATGCGCATCAGCAGCAAGGGGTCAATCGGCGCACTGGCAATCTTGTTCGTTGTCGGAATGGCAGCATGCAACAACGACGATAACAATGGCGTTACCGGTGTAGACACGACAGCAAACTTCACGCAGATCGAGCGGCTCGGAAATCCGCTTGTCAGCGAAGTCTTCTTTCCGAAAAGAGATCACGGACTTCACAACACCAAGGGACCGGACGTTGACAACCTGGCGATGACCGCGGGCGGCACAGACGTTCCCGGCCACATTCGCTCATTCCTTTCACAGTTCGGACGGTCGGAAAAGATCATCACGACTCTCGGAGCCGTATTCGCGAATGACATGCTCCTGGTCTTCCCGAATCGCGCGCCTGGAACTGCGGGATGGCTCTCATGGGCACTCGCAAACGGCTACGGCGGACGGATGCTAAAAGACGACGTCGTTGACGCCGGCCTGACAGCATCGTTTGGCAACCTGCTGGATCCGTCGGCACCAGTTCTTCCGGGACTGACCTCTGACAATGTTCCCGCGTCCGTACGGACGTTCTCCAACACGTTCCCGTACCTCGCAGCACCAAAGTAAACGCCGTGAACATCCGCGGGTCGAAACTGATCCGCGGATGACCGGTTACTAAAATGAAGAGAAAGAGATTTGTTCTCGTTGCCGGAATCCTTGGCGCGTTCGCACTCGTCGCCGCTGCAGCGCGGACACTGCGCGCCATCGAGCTGAAAAATGCACGTGGTCCGGTTGAGATGCCGGCTCCACGCGACCTTGCAAATCACGATCGGCAGATCGCCGCGTATTCACATGCGCTCAAAGTCGATCCGCAGAGCGCAATCTCGCTAGGCATGCTCGCCGGGTTGTATCTGCAGCGTGCACGCGAGACAGGAAACGAATCAGATTATTTTCGCGCCGAGCAATTCGCAAAACGCTCGCTCGCGCTTCGCGTCAACAGAAACGCGAAAACCTTCGTGACGCTGTCCACGACACTGATGGCTCAGCATCGCTTCGCCGAGGCTGAACAAGTCGCGAGACTCGCCGTCGAATATGACCCGTCGGTCCCGCAATACCTGGCACTGCTGGCGGAAGCGCAGCTCGAGCTGGGCAACTACGCTGGAGCGCGCCAGTCGTTCAAGGCGCTGAGCAGTTACCGAAGCAATCTTTCGATTGCTCCAAGACTGGCGCGTTGGGAAGAGCTCACTGGCGATACCGATGAAGCGTTCCGCCTCCTGCGCAAGAGCACCGCTGCAGCCGACACGCGGCAGGATATCCCGACCGAGCAGCTTGCATGGTTCCACTTTCGTCTCGGCGATATTGAAATGCGAAACGGAAAATTTCGGCGAGCCCGAAGTGAGTTTGACCGCGGTCTCGAAATCGAGCCGTCTGATTATCGCCTGCTTGGCGGGCTTGCCAAACTTTCGCTGCTCGAGGGCGATGCTGATCGCGCAATTGCTTTTGGCGAGCGTGGAATCGCGCTGAAACTTGACCCGGCAACACTTGGAATTCTGGGTGAAGCGTTTCTTCTGAAAGGCGACACCGCTGCAGCTGAAGAGAATCTCAAGACAATGGAGATTGCGGTTCGCGGCCAACCCGGAGCTTATCACAGGGCCTGGAGCCTGTTTCTTCTCGACCACGGTCGCAGACTGGAAGAAGTGCATCAGAACGCGATTGCAGAGTTGACCACGCGGCAGGACATCTACGGGTACGACATTCTCGCGTGGAGTTCTTATCGGCTCGGCCGGTACGAAGAAGCTGCAGAGAGCATGCGGCTCGCCCTCCAGCTTGGTACGAAAGATCCAATTCTGTACTATCACGCGGGAATGATCGAGCGTGCGCTCAAGCACGAACATGAAGCAAAGCTGTTCCTGGAAGCGGCGCTCAGAATCAATTCGCGTTTTGACTACCGCCAATCGCGTATTGCCCAAGCCGCACTTGATAGTCTTCGGGAGAGAGGGACGCCGTGAGCGAGTTCCTTACTTTCGCGCAGCTGGGGGTGAGGCACATCATTGATGCGGGGGCAATGGATCACATCTTGTTCCTCTTCGCTCTTGCCGCGATTTACCGGTTTTCGGACTGGCGTGAGATTGTGCGCGTCGTGACTGCTTTCACAATCGGGCATTCCATCACGCTTGCCGCGGCCGTGCTGGGCTTCCTCCCCCTCAGTCCAAAGCTTGTGGAGTTCCTGATTCCGTTGACAATCATCGCGACGTGTATCGAGAACATCGTCGTTCGGGACAGGGTCGGTGGCACCGGCTGGCACCGCTATCGCCCGATTTTCGCAATCGTATTTGGAATGGTTCACGGTGCTGGATTCGGCAGCTACCTGAAGAGCCTGTTCGTTGACAGCGTTGCGGTGCCGCTCCTCGGGTTTAATATCGGAATTGAATTGGGGCAGATGGCCGTGCTCTCAACAATATTCATTGCGATTTGGGTGATTGATCTGCTGCTCTCAGCGGCAGTGCGGCCTTCGTTTCGGTTGACGCCGGTTCGTCTACGCATTGTCGGCATCTCGAGCATCGTGCTGATGTTCGCGTCTCGCTGGGCTG
>JBKJPM010000148.1:0-3116 GCA_046595175.1 Gemmatimonadaceae bacterium | reverse complement strand
GCCGCGGTGTGTTGGACATGTGCGCGCCGGGCACTTTTGCCGACAGGTAGACCCGCATCGCTTCTGCCATGAGCATTGCGTGCCGCTCAGGCTCGCCCTTTCCGGGAAGCTGCAGCTCCTCGATGCGCTTGAATTCCTGCATTGCTACTTCGTACGGATCTCGCGGAGCATTCCTGCGCTCACGATAGCGCTTGTAGATCGCCCAGAGCAGCTCGCCGAGTGCGATGGCAAGGGCAAGAATAATCAGCGGCCACCAGTTGAATTTGTGCACAGGAAAGCGGTCACGCGGCGGCTTCGGCGCCCTGAGCGCAGAGTCCAGTGGAAGGACGGACCTGACAAATACGGCAGTCCGTAGCGGAAGGAATCCCGTTCCCCCTGGCCCCGTAACGTGAACATCAGTGAGTGGAATGGACTGAAGACCGGTGTCCCAGGACGTGAGCCTGTATGTCGCGCGAAATTCAAGTGAGTCCGACGGCGCTCGTTCGATTAATGGCTTGCCCACGATGGCAATCGTCGAAGGCTTGCCCGCGGTGCTGTCCGGCATCTGCGGGAATTCTGCAGTGAAACCGGGCTTGACCTTGACTCTCACGACGAGAATGAAAGGATCGCCGATGGTTACAGTATCGGGGATGATCTTCGTTCCCATCTGCGCGCTGACTGCAGGGTTCTGCGCGGGGGCCTGAACAGCATTTGCCGTTGAGAGCGCTGAGACCGCTGATAAGATGAGGGACGCGGCGGCGACAAAACGACGGGTCATCGTCTGCGCGCCTGCGTTTCGCGCGATCGGAAAAACTTGAGAAGGGGCTCGATGTAATTGCCGCTTGTGCTAACCACGACCTGATCGATTCCAAGACGTCGAAGCAGGTGCTTCCTGCTGTCAGCTTCTGCACCGACCTGTGTTGCATACAGATCGCGAACCCTGTTCGAGCTCGTGTCCACATATACGGTCTCGCCACTTTCCGGATCTGTCAGGCGGGCGATACCAATATCCGGGAGGTTAAGCTCACTGGGATCTTCGACGGTGATAGCAACGAGGTCGTGGCGCTGGGCAAGAAGTTTTAGCGGGTGATCAATTCCCTCAGCCACAAAATCGGAAACAATGAAAACGATCGACTTCTGCTTCATGCTCCTGGACAGATAGTCGAGCGTTCCCGCGAGGTCGGTTCCAGTTCCATCGGGCTCGAATGTGAGCAGGTCGCGAATCATCCGGAGTACATGGCGGCGGCCCTTCCGCGGGGGAAGCACGTACTCGATTCTGTCGGTGAAAAGAACGAGTCCCACGCGGTCGTTATTGCGAACCGCCGTCATTGCAAGGACTGCGGCCAGTTCCGTCGCCAGCTCACTCTTGAATCGGCGCACAGTTCCGAACCGCTCCGATCCGGAAAGATCGACGGCCAGCATCACTGTGAGCTCGCGCTCTTCGATATAGCGCTTGACGAAAGGTCTGCGCATTCGCGCCGTGACGTTCCAGTCAATGGAGCGCACGTCGTCGCCAGGCTCGTATTCCCTGACTTCCGAGAATTCCATTCCCTGCCCCTTGAACACCGAGCGATACTCTCCGGTAAAAAGCGAATTCACGAGTCCGCGCGTGCGGAGCTCGATGAGTTTTACCTGGCGAAGTATCTCTGGCGGTACACCGCGCGGCGCATCTTTATCGGGCCGAGCGGCAGCGCGCTGGATCACGGCGCGGGTATCACATCCAGAACGCGACCGACGATCTGGTCGCTGGATACTTCTTCGGCTTCCGCTTCGTACGTGCGAAGTACGCGGTGTCGCATTACGTCGGGCGCGATCGCCTTTACGTCATCCGGCGACACATAGCCCCGCCCCCGCAGGAACGCGTGCGCCCGTGAAGCCTGCGCAAGCGATAACGTCGCCCGCGGACTCGCACCGAACTCAATGAGGGGGACGAGGTCCTTCAATCCCGCGGCCGCAGGCTCGCGCGTGGCGTGAACAATGTTCACGATATAGTCTACGATCCGCTCGTCCATGTACAGGTCCGCGATCCGCGCCCGGGCTTCCATTATTGCCTTCGGTGTAGTGACATGTTTCACTTCGATCTTGTGACCGCTGGCCATCCTGCGAAGGATTTCTTTTTCCTCTTCCCGCGTCGGATATCCCACGTGCAGCTTGAGCATGAAGCGGTCAACCTGCGCTTCGGGAAGCGGATATGTTCCCTCCTGCTCGATCGGGTTCTGCGTGGCCATGACGAGGAAAGGTTCCTCGAGGATGTACGTGTTCCCACCGATCGTCACCTGCTTTTCCTGCATCGCTTCGAGCAGTGCAGCCTGAACCTTGGCGGGCGCCCGGTTGATCTCGTCAGCGAGAATAATGTTCGCGAAGATCGGTCCCTTCTTTACGCTGAACTGGCTCGTGGACTGATCATAGATCTGCGTTCCGGTGATGTCTGCCGGGAGCAGGTCTGGGGTAAACTGAATTCGCGCGAAAGTCGTGCTAATTGTTTCAGCCAAAGTTCGGACAGCGAGTGTCTTGGCGAGGCCTGGAACACCTTCTACCAGAACGTGCCCGCCCGTGAGTATGCCAATGAGAAGGCGCTCGACCATGTATGTCTGGCCAACAATTCGCTTCTCGACCTGCGCGACAACATCGTGAATAAGCGCTGTATCTGCAGCCGGCGCGACCTGAGTTCCCACAGGATTCCTCGTTGAATTAGTGTTCGACTATTTCCGCTGTCCTGCCCTGGTGATGCCAGCTATCATGTCGCTTTCCTTCCTGTTCAGCGTCCGGGTCTTACCCGGCTCGAGCGCCCCGAGTTTCACCGGACCGAACTGCGTGCGAACCAGGCGCTCAACTTCGAGACCCAGCGATTCGCACATCCGCCGAATCTCGCGATTACGGCCTTCAGCGATTGTAATTTCCAGCTCCCAGAGCCCACGCGTAACGCGATGGGCCTCGATGCTTCGGGGAAATACCATGCCATCGTCCAGCTGGATGCCTCGTCGTGCAGCTTTTACAGCTTCAGGTCCGTTACCACGCACTGTAGCTACGTAAGTGCGCTCGACTTCATTGCGAGGGTGTGTGAGGGCATCAACCGCATCGCCGTCATTGGTAAACAGAAGGACACCTTCTGTCATGTAATCGAGACGGCCCACATA
>JBKJPM010000004.1:0-7249 GCA_046595175.1 Gemmatimonadaceae bacterium | reverse complement strand
GCCATTTCTATTGGTGACGCTCCGGGGAAATACCTTCCTTTGATCTCACATCGAATCACGACGAACGGGATCGAGGTATTCGGATAATCACTGCAGCGGCAAGATCAAAAGCATCGTGCGGCCTTCGGCCGCGAGAACTGCCTGAGCAAGTGCTGAGAACGCGGAGGACTGCATACTTCGGGGTTACAACCCGGGCATTCGAATTTCGGTATGAGCCGCTACGTCGTTGCAGTTCCCAAGAAAAAAAGCAGTTCTCCGCGCTCTCCGTGCAGGTCTCCTGATGTTCTCGCGACCGCAGGTCGCACATGCAGTTGACTTTGTCGTTGTAATAACAAAAACGCCCCGAAGACCGGGGCGTTTTGTGTTTGACATGGAAGAGAATCAAATATCCAGATTACTCACGAACTTCGCGTTCTGCTCAATGAACAGTCTGCGCGGTTCGACTTCGTCGCCCATGAGCGTCTGGAAGATCTGGTCGGCCAGCACTGCGTCCTCGATGTTGACCTTGAGAATTGTGCGGCGTTCCGGGTCCATGGTCGTGTTCCAGAGCTGCACGGGATTCATTTCTCCGAGTCCCTTGTAGCGCTGAATGTTCACTGAACTTTTTCCTTCGCCGTTGCCGAGCCGCGCCGAGTATTCTTCGCGCTCCTTCTCGTCATAGGCGTAGTATTCTTCCTTGCCTTTCGCGACGCGGTAGAGAGGGGGCTGGGCAATGTAGATGTAGCCAGCTTCGATAAGCTCCGGCATCTGCCGATAGAAGAAAGTGAGCAGCAGTGTGCGAATGTGCGCGCCGTCAACATCGGCATCCGTCATCAGGATGATTTTGTGATAGCGGACATTGTCGAGCGTGAACTCTTCTTTGATGCCTGCGCCGATCGCCGTGATGATCGTCCGGATTTCCTCGTTGCCGAAAATCTTGTCGATGCGGGCCTTCTCGACGTTCAGGATCTTTCCGCGGAGGGGAAGAATCGCCTGGAATGCGCGGTTGCGTCCCTGCTTGGCTGATCCGCCGGCGCTGTCACCCTCGACGAGATATATCTCGCAGAGCGCAGGATCGCTGAGCGAGCAGTCGGCGAGCTTGCCGGGAAGATTCCCTATGTCGAGCGCGGACTTCTTGCGGGTGAGATCGCGTGCCTTTCGCGCAGCTTCGCGCGCGCGCGCAGCGGATACCGCTTTCTCGATGATGATGTTGGCAACGCGCGGGTGTTCGTCGAGATAGGCACCAAGCATTTCGTTGACGACAGTCTTTACCACTCCTTCGACTTCTGAGTTGCCGAGCTTGGTCTTGGTCTGACCTTCGAATTGCGGTTCACGAACCTTGATCGACAGAACGGCAGTCAGGCCTTCGCGAACGTCGTCGCCGGAAAGCGTGAAGTCCGCTTTCTTGAGGGCGTTGCCCTTGGCTGCGTACGCATTGATCGTACGCGTGAGAGCCGACTTCAATCCCGTGAGGTGAGTTCCACCCTCATGCGTATTGATGTTGTTGACGAAGGAGAAAACGTTTTCGTTGTAGCCGTCATTGTACTGGAATGCCAGCTCGATTCCGATGTCGTCCTTCTCGGTCTCGATCGCAACGATTTCCGTGTGGAGCGGCTTCTTCGTGGAATTGAGGAAGGCAACCATCTCGCGCAGACCGCCCCGCGCGTGGAAAATGTCCTTTTTTTCCTCGCCTTCGCGCTCGTCCGACAGCGTGATGGTAATTCCCTTGTTCAGGAATGACAGCTCGCGAAGACGGTTGGCCAGCATGTCGTAGTCGTAGCGCAGCTCGGTAAAGATCTGCGGGTCAGGCTTGAAGTAAACCTTGGTTCCACTCTCCTTTCCGCACTTGCCGAGCACTTTGAGCTGGGTAGTCGTGTCGCCGCGCGTGAAGTCCATGTAGTGCTCTTTGCCTTCACGCTTGACCCAGACCTTCAAGGTTTCGGATAGTGCATTCACGACCGAGACGCCGACGCCGTGCAGACCGCCGGAGACTTTGTATGTGTTCTTGTCGAACTTTCCGCCGGCGTGCAGCACTGTCATCGCGAGTTCGACGCCAGGAATCTTTTCAGTGGGATGAATGTCCACCGGAATTCCGCGCCCATCGTCCACAACAGTGATGGAATCATCGGCGTGAATGAACACATCTATTGCCGTCGCATGGCCAGCCAGCGCTTCGTCGATCGAGTTGTCTACTACTTCGTAAACGAGATGATGAAGGCCGCGGGAGGAAGTGGATCCAATGTACATCCCGGGGCGTTTACGAACGGCCTCGAGGCCCTTCAACACCTGGATCTGACCTGCATCGTAGCGGTCAGGTCCGCCTTTTTCGTTCTTCGCCATTAAGTGTCTTTTTAGTTGGCTTGGAGGGGGCCGAAGAAAAACCGAAAATGGCATCTTCAGCAGTCATAATAACTTAACCCCTGAGCCCCTATTCAAGCAACAGTTTTTTGTGGCGCTAAGTCTTTGCCCTAAGGCAGTTTAGCGCATCAGCCGAAGGTGGAGTTTCTTTACCTTCGCGCGGCCCTCTTTTGCGTTGATATTCTTGAGGAGCTGAGGCTCGAGCAGGGACAATTCCGACATCCAGGAATTGGTCTTCACCGCGACGAAAAGCACGCCGTCCCTCGTAACATGAAGAGGCTCCGTAACCCTGGCGATTTCTTTCCCAACAAGCTTTGGCCAGTCGCCGACCACCGAGGCGGCTTCGACACGCTTTCCAACAGTGCTTTGCTTGAGGTATTTCGAAACTGCATCACTCAGCGCTTCCGGTTTTCGGCGACCAGTTTCGGTTGTCTTTCTTTTCACGTTGTGCTTTCCGTAATCGTTCCGTCCGCAATACTGCGACGTTCAAGTTTCACCATTTCAGGGGGAATGTCGGTCTCGCGCGGCACCGCGAGAATCGTTTGTCCCAGTCCCTGATCCAACAATAAAGATAAGATGCGCGAACTTCGCTTCACGTCCAGCTCAGCAAAGGGATCATCCAGAAGGAGCAATGGTTGAAGGCCGCTGACGAGCCTCAACGTTGATGCCTCCAGCATTCGGAGCGCTATTGCCGCGGTGCGCTGCTGGCCCGCGGACCCAAACACCCTGATGTCTCGGCCGTCGAGAGTGATCTCGAGGTCATCACGGTGCGGGCCGCATTGCGTCATGCCGCGGCGCAAGTCGCTGCTGCGCTGTTTGTGGAATATCGCGCGCCATTCAGCGGCAGCATCGCCCGACTCACTGATGGTGGACACGTAGCGCATCCGCGCGACTGCTCGCTCGCCAACTGCGGCGCATAATTTCGCAAATTCCTCCTGAACCCTTGCAATCCAGGCCCGCCGCTCCCCGCTAAGACGTGCCGCCGCATCAGCCAGCGCTGGTTCCCAAACTGCGATTTCCGTCTCGTCAGCACGCCCCGATTTTCGCCGGACAATGTCGCGAATAACGGCATTTCTGCGCGACAGAGTTGCGCGGTACGTCTGGAGCGCCGTGAGATAAGGCCGGGAGGTAACGGCGAGGACGATGTCGAGATAGCGGCGCCTTTCCACGGGTCCACCGGCAACGAGCTCATGATCGCGCGGCGAAAAAATGACCGATGGAAGTGCGCCAATCGAGTCACTCATGCGCGCAGTCACGACACCATCCAGCGTGATGCGCTTCCGCTTGCCGGTGCGCTCGAACCCGACCGAGATGGCGCGCTCGCCATTCAGGGTGGCCTGTGCTCCGATATGAAACCCTTCCGCACCGAATCGAACCAGTTCGGTATCAGTTGCGCCACGCACGCTACGGAGGAGCTGCATGTAATACACAGCTTCCAGAAAGTTCGTCTTGCCCTGTCCGTTCTCTCCCACGAGCGCAAATCCATGCTCCGGGAGTTTCAGCTCAACTTGTGCAAGGTTTCTGAAATCGCGGATGGCTATTTCGCGCAGCCACACGCATTGCTGCATCACTTTCCCTTGAACGCGGGCTGTCTCTTTTCCAGAAAAGCCTTCATGCCTTCGCGCATGTCGTCCGTTGCCGCGAGCAAGCCGAAATGATTGGCTTCGAGGATCAGTCCTTCGTCAAGCGACATCTCAAGTCCGCGGTCAACTGCCTCAATACAGAGCGCGAGTCCCAGCGGACCGTTGGCAAGCATCTGCTGCAGCATCGCGCGAGCCGCGCCGAGCAGTTCGGCAAGCGGAACAACCTTGTTGGCCAGGCCGATGCGATGTGCTTCGGTCGCATCGATCGTTTCGCCGGTGAGGAGCAGCTGGATTGCGCGTCCCTTTCCGACCAGTCGCGCCAGGCGCTGGGTTCCGCCGTATCCCGGGCATGTCCCAAGCTTCACTTCAGGCTGACCGAACTTGGCGTTGTCGGCTGCGATGCGGATGTGACAGGCCATGGCGAGCTCACATCCGCCACCAAGGGCGAATCCGTTCACCGCGGCAATCACGGGCTTCGCACTGGTCTCAAATCGCCTGAAAATTTCCTGTCCCGCCCGTGCCCGGGCTTTCGCAATGGTGGGGGTCTGGCTCTGGAGCTCCGAAATGTCGGCTCCCGCGGCAAATGCGCGGCCTGCTCCCGTCAGAATCAAACCACCGATGTCGTCACGGATGCGGACTTCATCAATGGCGTGACCAAGCTCGGCGATTGTCGCATCGTTGAGCGCGTTGAGTTTGTCGGGGCGGTTGATCGTGAGAGTCGCGATTCGGTCGGCGACTTCAAGAGTAAGAAACTCTAGGGGCATTTTGGTTTGGCGAATGAGATCGTAGAGTGCTAATCAAATTTAGGCGTGGCGGGGTTGGTTCGCTTAGCGAGTTAAATGCAAAATAGAACTGCCTCAGCTTCCAGTTGTCGGCTGTTTTAGCTATCGGCTGTGGGCTAACTTCTTCCCCAATGGCTGCAAAGTGGATTCTTCGGAAGGGGACCAAGACAAGTGGCTTTCGCTACGAAGACGCTCGTGGCAAAGCGGTTATGGCCCGCGAAGTCCTTCAGCGAATCGATTCCTTGCGGATTCCACCAGCATGGAAGGACGTGCATGTGGCGGTTACGCCAAGGTCGGCGATCCAGGTCTGGGGGATGGATGCGAGAGGCAGGAAGCAGTATCGCTACCACTCCCGGGCGGTCGAAAAGGGACAGCTCCGCAAACATTATAGAGTGCGCCAGATGGCGCGGGATCTTCCATCCATTCGAGCGAGAGTGTCACGCGATTTCAGGTCGCGTGGCTACACGATGGAGAAAGTCGGTGCTGGGATTGTGCGGCTCATTGGAGACGCCTTTTTCCGCGTGGGCAGTGATCGGTACGCCAAAGAGAACAACAGCTTCGGGATAACGACGCTCCGAAAATCCCATGTCGAAATTGATGGCGATTCGGTGCATTTCCGCTACAGGGGAAAACGCGGCGTCGATCAATGGCAGGTTGTGAGCGGCGAGGATGTTGTGAGATTCGTGCGATCGATGCTCAAGACTCCCGGGCCCAGACTGTTCCGGTACCAGAAAGAGGGCAAGTGGAAGAACGTTGAAGCGGATGACGTGAACAACTATCTCCGCAGCATCACTGACTTCCCCTATACGGTCAAGGATTTCCGCACATGGGGCGGTACGCTCCGCGCTGCAACTGTGCTCGCGGAGCTGGGCCCGGCGAAATCGCAAAACATGCGAAAGAAAAATGTTTTGACAGCGGTGCGTCTCGTTGCCTCGGAGCTGGGCAACACTCCGACGATCTGCCGTAAGTCGTATGTGCATCCGATCGTGCTTCAGAAATATTTGCGGAGCGCGTCAGTCATCAATCTCGCGCCGAGCCGGAAGGGCAGGTCGAGCGCTGGAGGTACAGGCCACTCACCGGAAGAAAATGCGCTGATCGACTTTCTTGACGATCATTTTCCAGAACGCAGAAAAGAGCGCAGGGTGGACGAGTGATTAGGCATGTTCTCGCCATCGACGAGGGCACGACGGGTGTTACATGCCTCATGATTCGCGAGGATGGAAAGATCGCCGGCCGCGGTTATCGGGAGATAACACAATTCTTTCCCCAGCCCGGTTGGGTGGAGCACGACGCCGGAGAAATTTTTGCGCGCACGATGGAATCCGCGCGCGAGGCGATTGCGGCTAGCGGCGCGGTTCCGGACACGATTGGAATAACGAATCAGCGCGAAACGGTGCTGATCTGGGATCGCAAGACGGGAAAGCCATTGTCACGTGCAATCGTCTGGCAGGACAGGCGGACTACGGCTCGCTGCGTCGAGCTCAAGGATCGTGAACAAGAGATCGGGAAAATCACGGGGCTGAAGCTCGATCCTTATTTCTCCGCAACAAAGCTGGAGTACATGATTCGCGAACAGGGGATCGCGCACAGTGCAGCCAGCGGAAGCCTCGCCGCGGGCACGATCGACACCTGGCTCATTTGGCAGCTCACTGGCGGAACAGTACACGGAACGGATCCCTCCAACGCATCCCGAACAATGTTGTACGACATCGAAGCGGGGAAATGGAGCGTTGGGATGTGTGAACTGTTTGGTGTTCCGCTTGAGTTGCTTCCAGAGGTTCGGCCGTCGAGCGGTGATTTTGGAATTACGCGCGCGGAGTTCTTTGGAACTCCAATTCCCATCAATGGCGTTGCAGGAGACCAGCAGGCGGCGCTGTTCGGTCAGGGATGTTGGAAGGCAGGAGAAGGAAAGAACACTTACGGAACCGGCGCGTTTCTGTTGGTGAACACCGGGCAGATTCGTCCGCAGCAGGGAGCGGGACTTCTTACGACGATCGCATGCGACGAGCGCGGAGCGCCGGCATTCGCGCTCGAGTCATCGATCTTCATTGCTGGTGCCGCAGTGCAGTGGCTGCGGGACGGGTTGGGAATCATTGGAGCAGCGAGCGAAACTGCAGCACTGGCCCGGTCACTCGAGTCAAACGATGGCGTGTATTTCGTACCTGCTCTCGTAGGACTGGGAGCCCCGCACTGGGAGCCTGACGCACGGGGGATGATAGTAGGGCTCACGCGCGGGACGACTCGGGCACATTTCGCTCGAGCTGCACTCGAGGCAATGGCATTCGGAACTGCGGAAATGCTTGGTACCATACAGGAGCTGAGCGGGGTTTCCTTCAAGCGGCTGCGCGTGGATGGCGGCGCCAGCGCGAACGACTGGCTGATGCAGTTCCAGGCGGATGTGCTCGGTGTTCCGGTTGAACGGCCGGACATGATCGAGACGACTGCGCTTGGCGCGGGCGGTCTGGCGGGAATTTCCCGTGGTGTGTGGGCGAGCGCGGAAGAATTTCTCGGAACAAGAAAGTTCACCACTTATGTTCCGGGCGAAAC
>JBKJPM010000266.1:0-2898 GCA_046595175.1 Gemmatimonadaceae bacterium | reverse complement strand
CTACCGAAATTTCAACGTGAAGGACGAGAGCCGAAACATTACCCCTATCGCGATCTGGCTCGGCGGCGAAGAGCTCCACAACAATCACCATGCAGATCCGCACTCCGCAAAATTCAAGGCGAAGTGGTACGAGTTCGATATTGGCTGGATGTATCTGCGAATCCTGTCGATTTTCGGGCTGGCTGAAATTGAATATGCGCGAAACTGACCTTGGCTGAGGTTACCTGCACGCGGTGCGGACAGACACGCACCGGATTCGAAAGGGCGCCATTCCCGGGACCCCTCGGCGCGCGTGTTGTCCAGGAAACCTGCACACAGTGCTGGGCTGAGTGGGCAAAGCAGCAAACGATGCTGATCAATCACTACGGCCTCGACGTGATGGATCCACAGGCGCGCAGCTTCCTGACTCGCAACATGTCGGCGTTCCTGTTCAAGAGTGGAGAGAACGCAAACATCGACATCACGAAGCAAGGAACAATTTCCCACTAGGAGTTTGTGTGCAGCGATTCCGCATAAGTGTTCTGATTGGCACCGCGGTTCTTTCTTCGTGCGCGTCGCCACAAGGCGGTATCGCCACCAACACTTCATCATCGGTTGTTAGCGGCGGCAATGACCGCTGGATTGACTCAGTGATGAAGACGTTGACGCTTCGCGATAAGGTTGCGCAGATGGTCTGGCCTAGCACGTGGGGTGACTACGCAGCCGTGAATTCGCCGCAGTGGAAAGCGCTCACCAAACTTGTTGTAGAAGAGAAGGTTGGCGGCTTCACAATGTCGGTAGGATCGCCAACCGAGATCGCAACAAAGATCAACGCGCTTCAGCAGATGAGTGAGATCCCGCTCTTGTTCGGTGCGGATCTCGAAACGGGTGCCGGGTACCGCGCGCGTGGTCCATACTTCCTTCCTAACGCAATCGACCTGGGCGGAGCGGTGATGCTTCCACCCCAAATGGCTCTGGGCGCTACGCGCGACACAGCGCTTGCTTACGAGGCCGGCCGCGTAACGGCGATTGAAGGCCGGGCGCTGGGAATTCATATCGCATATGCTCCGGTTCTGGATGTAAACAACAATGCTGCGAATCCGGTGATCAATGTTCGATCATATGGAGAGAATCCGGCGCTAGTAGCCAGATTGGGCGCCGCTTTCATCCGCGGCGTTCAGGACAATGGGATGATTGCGACAGGCAAGCATTTCCCTGGACACGGGGATACTGAGGTAAACTCTCACATTGGTCTTCCTGTGGTGTCAGTGAGCCGAAGCAGGCTTGATACTGTCGAGTTTGTGCCATTCAAGAGTGCGGTTTCAGCCGATGTAGGGGCGGTGATGTCCTTCCATGGATTGATGCCGGCATTGGATCCTGCGGGGGTGCCTGGAACCCTGTCGTCGGTTGTCATGCAAAACGTTCTGCGTGGTGATCTGGGCTTTCACGGAATGCTGATATCCGATGCGATGGATATGCGGGGAGTACTGGACCAGTTCGGTGGAATTGAGGCGGCCAAGCGCGCCGTGGCTGCGGGTATTGACGTTCTGATTCAGCCTGTGAGCGTTCACGAGACCATCGAGGCCGTCGTGGCGGGGGTGAGGGAGGGGAGATATTCGGAGGCGCGGTTGGATAGCTCTGTGCGGCGAATTCTCATGATGAAACAAAAAATGGGACTGTCTCGGTCGAAGCTGGTTCGCATCGAGGATGTACGCGCCAACGTTGGGGACAGCGCGCACCAGGCGCTGGCGCAGAAGATAGCTGAGCGGTCAATCACGCTCGTGAAGGATTCACTGTCGCAGTTACCCCTGGTTTCTGATAAAACAAAGAAGGTGCTCCTGGTTGGATATGCGGGCCGGACCGATCTGGGCGCGACGGTTACCTTCAACGCAGTTTTTGCAAATCGATTCGCGAGCGTGCGTTCAGAACTGGTTAGTGCGAGCGATCCAACGCCAAACTTTTCAAGAATCGAAGCGTTGGCGGACAGTGCAGACATAATCGTCGTGAGCTCGTACAGCACACAGTCGATCGATCAGGCAATGAGCATTAGCGCCCCTTCCTCCTTCGCCGGGTTTATCAACAGGCTTGCAGTGAAAGGGCTAAATCCAATAGTAGTGGCTTTCGGAAATCCGTACTTTTTCCAGCAGGTCAAGGGTGTTCCTGCGTACCTAGTTGCGTGGGGAGGATTCGCCCCGTCTCAAAGTGCAGCCGCTCGAGCGCTGCTTGGGGACGCCCCGATTACCGGAAAGCTTCCAATCACGATTCCGATGGCCGGCGGAAGTAGAATAGCTGTGTACGGTGTCGGCCTGAATCGAGCTGGACGCGTTCCAGCGATGGATTAAATCCCGCGCGATTAATTGGACGAATGTTTTGTTGACGAACCTGCCAGTTCGACGTATTCTCTGATTTCCTCCTGCCGGCAGCGCATTAGTAGCGAGCTGCGATTAATTACATCTTCAGGCGCTTGACATTAGTCACAAATAGTGACTAATTCCGTGTATGCGTGATCGCCTGCTTCGTCGTTCCCCGTTGGCAATTGATGTGGGGATTTTCACGATCAGGGGAGGAGCTCTTGAAGTCTTGCTTTGGAAAACCTCGGATGCCCGTGAAAAGTGGATACTTCCCTGGGATCAGCCACGGCCCCAGGAGCAGCTTGAAAACAGCGCGCAGCGCGTTGTTCGCGAGGCAGTTGGAACGGCTGCAGCATGGATCGAGCTGGCGGGAGCTTTTGGTGAGGGCAATCGTCATCCGGCGGACGCCGAGATTTCAGTCGCCTTTGCCGCCGTGTTGCCCAGGGGTTCGTTGCAGCTAAAGGACCCTCAGCTTGTCTGGCACAAGGTCAGCGACCTCCCTTCCATGACGCAGAAACGCAAGAATGTTCTCGAGGCAGCTTTGTCTGCTGTGCGATTTCGATTAGAA
>JBKJPM010000259.1:0-14073 GCA_046595175.1 Gemmatimonadaceae bacterium | reverse complement strand
CGCGGAGTCAAGAGACCCGAAGCGAAGGGAATTGAGCATCGCGATAGGACGCGCTCCCATAGTGAATACGTCGCGCAGAATTCCGCCGACACCTGTTGCGGCCCCCTGATATGGCTCGACTGCTGAAGGATGGTTATGCGACTCGATCTTGAATGCGATCGCCAGTCCGTCGCCGATCGAGATCACACCTGCATTTTCGCCGGGACCCTGAAGTACATGCGGCGCCTTTGTAGGGAGGGTCTTGAGCAACGGCCGCGAATGCTTATACGAGCAGTGCTCGCTCCACAGGGCGCTGATAATTCCAAGCTCGGTGAAAGTTGGTTCGCGCCCGACCATTGCTTTCAGTTTTTCGTATTCGTCGTTTGTGAGGCCGTGCTCTGCAACTAGCGCTGGAGTGATAGTGGGATCACCCGGACGAGGAGCGACATTGGAGCTCACCGAAGCGCGCCCGCCATAAGCGACTGAAAAAGGGGAAGTCCGTCGTCCGAGCCAAGTAGCAGGTCCATTGCGCGCTCGGGATGCGGCATCATTCCCAGAACATTTCCTTCGCGGTTCGTGATTCCAGCGATGTTCCGAACCGATCCGTTGGGATTATCGATATATCGAAAAACGACCTGTCCGTCCTGCTCCATTTCGTCCAGCACGCGGTCATCTGCGAAGAAGCGGCCTTCTCCGTGAGCCACGGGAATTGTGAGCTGCTCGCCCTCAATGTAGTCGGACGTAAACATTGTATCGGTGTTTTCCACTCTCAGTCCCACTGCATCCGAGACGAAACGGAGACTTTCGTTTCTGAGCAGCGCTCCGGGAAGCAGGCCAGCTTCGCAGGCAATCTGAAATCCATTGCAGATCGCCAGCACAGGTCCACCGCTCCTGGCGTGCGCTACAACTTGATTCATGATTGGACTGAAACGCGCGATGGCTCCAGCCCGCAAATAGTCACCGTAGCTGAATCCTCCGGGAAGCACGACGATGTCCGACCCCTTCAGGTCCTGATCCTTATGCCAAAGGTATTCCGCCTCTGCGCCCATGCTGTCTACAGCTGCGCGATAAGCGTCGTAGTCGCAGTTGGATCCGGGGAAGGTGACGATCCCGAATTTCACGCGGGGTCCGCTGATTCAATTGCGAAGTCTTCCGTCACCGGATTCGCGAGCAGCTTTTCGCACATCCGGGTAACCGACTGCTTGGCGGCAGCGGCATCCGCTGCCATCGTCTCTATGACAATGTGTCGTCCTACATGTGCATTGCGGACGTCGTTGAACCCCAGCGACATGAGTGCGTCGGCGACCGCCTTGCCCTGTGGGTCGAGCAGCCCGCTTCGCGGAATGATGTGTACCGCGACGCGAAAGGTCTTCACGCCGGTCCGCCCTCGGTCGGCGGACCGTGCGGGCGATCTCCAGGGCCGCCGTGGCGGCGACGTCTTCGCCTGCGGCGAAGCTGTTCGTCACTCAGCCCGTTGGCAGGACTTGCGGCCAGCTCGATCTCATCGTCATCGGAGATTACCGGCACATCGCCAGCCGGTCCCCGTCCCATTAGGCCGAATAGCACCGTCTTCGTGAGGCCGTATATGACATACAGAACGAGTGCGGGAAAGAAAAATTCCTTGGGAAGGAACAGCACGCCGAGAAATGTTCCGATCACCACAAGCGAACCGAGAATCTCGCTGACCTTCTTGTAACCGATTGTTGGAACGGCCGGATACGAGACGTTGCTGATCATCAAGTAACTGAGAGCGAGCATTACAAAGCGCATCATCACATGCCATGGCAAATCGCCCAGGCCGGTTTCACTGTAAAGCGGTGTCTGGCTAAACCAGTAGTATGTCGCCAGCGTCATGCCGGCCGCGGGGGACGGAAGGCCGTGGAAGTAGCGTTTTGCGCGTCCTGCCTGCTCGACGTTGAATCGTGCCAGCCGCATCACGGCGCAAGCAACGAACAGAAAGACAAGTAACCAATCCCAGCCATCCTTGTTCAGAACTGCGAAGAACATGATCATCGCGGGAGCGAGTCCGAATGAGATCGCGTCGACCAGGGAGTCCAGCTCGGAGCCGAATTTTGACCCCGTACCAGTTGCCCGGGCTACACGTCCATCCAGCGCGTCTGCAATGCCACCGATAACGATGTAAAGGCACGCTTTGCTAAATTCGCCGCGCGCCGCAACTACTATCGCAAAGATGCCAAAGAAGAGATTTGCGAGTGTGAGCCCGTTGGGGAGGATGACGACGGCGCGGCGAACAGGTCGCCCCTCATGGGATCTGGGACGCAGGTCGTCCACGGAACTCACTTGAGATTCGCCAGCACTGTAGTGCCCGCAGTCGTAAGATCACCCACCTTGGCATGAACGTTCGAATTGGTGGGGATAAAGACGTCAACGCGCGAGCCGAAACGGATCATTCCCATTCGCTCACCCTGTTTTACCTCCTGTCCGTCCTTGCTGTACGTGACAATGCGCCGAGCGATAAGACCTGCAATCTGACGTACAAGAAGCTTTCGTCCCTGAGACTCGATGCCCACTGACATCTGCTCGTTCTCGAGACTGGATTTTTCCGCGGCTGCATTGAGGAACTTGCCGGGATTGTAGTGCAGGAACCGAACGGTGCCGTCCACCGGGTAGCGGTTTACGTGCACGTTGAAAACGTTCATGAAAATCGAGATTCGCGTTGACTGTCCCTTTATGAAGCCAGGCTCGTCCACGTTGGTGATCATTACGATCTTTCCGTCCGCGGGAGCGACGACAATGTCCTTGCCGCGGTCGCCGGTACGTTCCGGGTCACGAAAGAAGTACGCGACCCAGAGAGCCAGCAGTGTGAGGGCGAATGCAAGCAGCCATAGAACCCAGCTGCGACGGATCAGCGCCAGGCCAAATGCACCGGTTGCGATGACCGCGGCGATAACGATGAACACCAGACCTTCGCGAGCAAAACTCACTATCGGAATTCCATTGGCAGAGGTGAACCGGTGATTCTCTGGAAAGCGTCGAGGTATCTCTCGCTCGTCGCGCGTACAACTTCGGGCGGCAATGCCGGCGGAGGATCATCCCCATTCCATCTGCCCGCCGTCTTTTCCCGGGCCAGATAATCGCGCAATGGCTGCTTGTCGAAACTGGGCTGGGCACGGCCCGGTACAAAGCTGTCTGCAGGCCAAAAACGTGAACTGTCTGGCGTCAAAACTTCGTCCACTAATATAACGTCCCGAGGGTCATCAGAATCCGCGTCAATGCACCCGAATTCGAACTTCGTGTCGGCTACAATAATTCCCTTTCTGGCCGCGATGTCCCGGCCACGCGAATAAATCTCCAGCGAAAGCTGCTTGAGCTTGTCGGAGACAGGGCCGCCCAGCTGTTCCCGCATGCGGCCGAAGGTGATGTTCTCGTCATGGCCTTCGTCAGCTTTTGTGGCGGGGCTGAAAACAGGAGGCGATAGTGGAGCGGCCTCGGTCAGTCCCGCCGCGAGAAGCTCGCCGGCCAGTGTGCCAGTCTGTTTGTACTCGCCCCACGCAGACCCTGCCAGATATCCACGCACAACGCATTCAACGGGAAAGACGGTGGTGCGGCGACAGAGCATTGATCGGCCCATGATTGCCTTCTCTGAGCCCTTGATCGCGGGAACCTGCTGCACGATTTCTGCCGCGTCCTCAGTCAGGAGGTGATGCACAATGTTCCCTTCGATCTGTCGCAGCCACCAGGCAGTCATTTGAGTGAGAACTGCGCCCTTGGAGGGGACGGGCTCGTTCATGACCACGTCGAAGGCGCTCACCCGATCTGTCGCTACTATAAGAATCCGTTTCGCGTCTACTTCATAGACATCGCGCACTTTTCCGCGCCGAAGAAGTGGGAGCGGAAGACTGCTGCGCGTCACAAGCATCAGACGCGAATCTCTTCTGCTCTGGCAGGAGCGGTGGCGGACTCCCCGGCGAGAATTGGCTGAATCACTTCAGCCAGAAATTCCTTCACCTGTTCAGGCGCGCGGCCGGTGTATTTCGACGGGTCACCTGCCGATTTCAGAGCCGACGCGGGCAGACCAAGCGATTTGTCTTTTGCGAGCCGATCGAACAGGTCGTTCTTTGCCCCGCCCGCGCGCAACGCGTGCACAACATCCATGCTGTGCTTCCGAATCGTTTCGTGCGCAGCCTGCCTGTCGCCGCCCCTGGCAACTGCCTGAACGAGAAGCTCCTCGGTGGCCATGAAGGGAAGCTGCTCGTCGATGCGTGACCGGATCTTGCTGACGTTAACTTCGAGTCCTGCGGCGACGTTTCCCATCAGGATCAGAATCGCATCTGTAGCGAGAAAAGACTCAGGAATGCTCAGCCGGCGGTTGGCGCTGTCGTCCAGAGTGCGCTCGAAATACTGCGCTGCGTGCGTCTGGTTTGCATTGGGCTCCAGTGACATTACAAATCGCGACAGTGCTGCGATCCGTTCGGAGCGCATCGGGTTGCGCTTATATGCCATCGCGGAAGATCCGATCTGCTCACTCTCGAACGGCTCCTCGACTTCACCGAACGACTGCAGCATGCGAATGTCGCCGCTGAACTTTGCAGCGCTGGCAGCGATACCCGAGACAACACCCAGAACGGCCGCGTCAAGTTTTCTCGTATACGTCTGCCCGGTCACAGCGAGCGCGGTGGTGAATCCCATCCTGGATGTAACGAGACTGTCCAGCGCGCGGACCTTGGCGTGATCGCCATTGAAGATGCTCAGGAAGCTTGCCTGCGTCCCAGTAGTTCCTTTCACGCCGCGAAATGGCAGGGTGCGGCGGCGATGCTCCAGGTCCTGGTAGTCCAGTACAAGGTCCTGCATCCACAATGTCGCTCGCTTGCCAACAGTCGTGAGCTGTGCGGGCTGCAGGTGCGTGTAGCCGAGCGTTGGTTCGTTCGCCCACTTATCGGCAAAAGCGGAAAGCACGCGAAGTATTTCCAGAATGCGTCCACGGAGAATGTCCAAACCGCGGCGCATCAGGATGAGATCAGCGTTGTCTGTTACGAACGCGCTGGTTGCGCCGAGATGGATGAAAGGCTTAGCCGCAGGCGCGACATCACCATAAGCATGAACGTGCGCCATCACATCGTGACGGAACCGGCGCTCATACGCAGCCACAGCATCGAAGTCGATGACGTCCAGATTGGATCGCATCTGGTCGATCGCTTCGGCCGGAATGGGAACGCCCAGCTCCTTCTGCGATTCAGCCAGCGCAAGCCAGAGGCGCCGCCAGAGCCCATGCCGCATGGACGGCGACCAGAGCTCCAGCATTGCCTGGGATGCGTATCGCTCAGCGAGTGGGGAAGAGTATCGGTCGTTCATTTTACTGGATGACAAATTCGGTTGTGAATATTCTGCCGCCGCGCTCGAGGTACATCACAACGCCTTCCCGCCCAGCGGCGTTCAGGGCCTGGGCAGCAGACGGTGCGTCGTTGACGGGAGTGCGATTCACCTGGACAA
Source organism: Gemmatimonadaceae bacterium (assembly GCA_046595175.1). Taxonomy (GTDB): domain Bacteria; phylum Gemmatimonadota; class Gemmatimonadetes; order Gemmatimonadales; family Gemmatimonadaceae; genus UBA4720. Next base: position 8,643 of record JBKJPM010000259.1, on the reverse strand, counting down.
TCACGTCGCCTTCCTGCAGCCCGAGCTGGTCGATTACACGCTGGCTCACCCGGCTCACCAAGGCGCCCCGCGCACTCCGAATACCGCGCTCGACGCGAATCGCCGGCGTCAGGGTCAGAAGCTCGATTTCGCGAAGCACTGTCACACGAGGCGCATTTACTTCAGGCAGGTCGGCGACCTGCACATTTACCCGCATGTCACGCTGTCCCCGCCGGAAAAGCAGCGGCACTGTTTCTCCGACGCGCAGCTCCAGGCGCTCTGCTTCCCAGTCATATGCGTTGTGAATTGCGCGACTGCGGGATTGCGCCAGCACATCTCCCACCTGGATCCCTGCGCGCGCAGCAGGCGAACCTGGTGTCACAGTGCTTACGACTGCGTCGCGTTTGCTGACATCGGTCCCCACAGCGCGGGGTGGCGCCTGGATCTTGATGCCTATCCAGGGCCTGCGCACCACACCGTGCGCGAGCAGATCTTCGGCGACTCGCCTGGCCCTGTTGATTGGAATTGCGAAGCCGATTCCGATGGACCCACCACTCGGAGAGAAGATCGAGCTGTTCACCCCGATCACCTGACCCACTGCGTTCACGAGTGGGCCACCGGAGTTTCCCGGATTGATGGACGCGTCAGTCTGGATCATGTCCACATAGATGCCGGATCCTTCGCTCTGTAAAGCCAGATTGCGTCCGACGCCACTGACCACGCCCGCTGTAACGCTTGGCTCAGTGTTCGCGAGCACGAATCCATATGGGTTTCCAATCGCGATCGCCCATTCGCCAACCAGAAGGTCCGAGGACGACCCAAGTGGTGCGACCGGGAGATTTTTTGCGGCGATCTTGAGGACGGCGAGGTCATTGGTTTCATCCAGGCCGACAAGCTTGGCGGGATATGTCACGCCATTCCGCAGGGCGACGAGAATACGTGTTGCGCCGCTCACCACGTGGGCATTTGTGACTATCACGCCGTCGTTCCGCACGATAAATCCCGACCCGAGTCCAGCACTGGAACGCTGGCCGGACCGTCCGCCGAAGAACTGCTCCATCATGTCGGCCGGAACCTGCTCGACCATCTCGGTTTGAACGGTCACAACCGAGGGTGCAACCTTTTCCACTGACGAAGTGATCGCGTTGCGCCGCCCGGATTCGATCTGCGCAGACGCACGGGATGGAAGCTGTTCAGTGCCCTGAGCGTCGGAAGTCTGAGGCGAACCCTGACATGCCGCGGAGACCGCTAGGGCGAGTAGTGCAGTTGATCGCATTATCAGATTCGTCAACTGTGTCTCTTGGGACGCTTCGAGAGGTCGCTCAGGAACCTGTCGAGACCCCGGTCGGTCAGCGGATGCACCAGAAGCGACCGAATGACCTTGGCAGAGAGCGAAACGATATTCGCGCCCGCAGTCACGCAGTCCACGACCTGAGTGGGCGTCTGCGGAGAGGCCGCCATCACGTCCGCTTCCATCCCGCTCATCTCGAGCACATTCCGAATCTCCCCGATTGTGTCCGTGCTTTCCTGCCCCTGCGCGTCGAGGTCGGCCATGGAAACACGAACCATGGAAGCGCCGGCTTTAGCGGCGAGAAGAGCCTGCGCCCCGTTGAACACAAGGGTCGAACAGATGCCTACGCCTTCCGCATTCAACTTGAACATCGCGGCCAGTGCGTCCTCCATGAGTGGTATCTGCACAACTATGTGATCGGAGATCCTCGCGAGCTCCTTGGCCTCACGGTAAATGTCTTTTCCATTGAGCGCGCCGATCGTGACGCAAATCGGGATCGCAAACTCATGCGACAGCTCTTCGAGGCGCTCGCGCTGGTTGCCGTCAGGATCGTCGTAGGCAAACTCGTTTGGTGAAAACGAGACACCCTGCACCAGGCCAGCTGCAGCGGCTTCGCGGATCTCCTGAAGAGAATTGCTTTCAAGAAAAATGTTCATGTGGTTTTCAAGTAGAGTTCAGCGGGATATTCGACCTTGTCGAGAAAAAGTGCATGCGCAGGAGCAGGTGCCGAAACATCACTGTTGTTGCCTGAATTGAGAAGGCGCAAAAAGTCTGCGGCCGGCCTGCGCCCGGACGCAATCTCCAGCATCGTCCCGACAAGAAACCTGACCATGTGATGCAGAAAGCGATTTGCGCGAACATCAAAGGTGAGCGCTGAATCCTCCGCTCGCCACCGAGCGTCCAGTATCGTGCAGCGATGATTGTCCGACTCTGGAGCGGTACCCTGAACTGAAAAACCCCGGAAGCAATGATCCCCAGGGAGGCTCGCTGCACACTCGTCCAGCATCGCCCTGTCCAGCTTTCGGTCGAAGGCAAGCTCGTATCGGTTCCGAAAGGGAGAATCTGCTTCGGGGTCGAGTCCGACTCTGTAGCTGTACTGCCGACTCGAGGCGCTGTAGCGGGCGTGAAACTCCGGAAGCATCTCCGTGGCCTTGGCCACCCAGACGTCCGAAGGTGCGAGAGCATTCATGGCCCGCTTCAAATCCTCCGGTTTCCAACGGTCGTCTACAATGACACCAGCAGCCTGGCCGCGCGCGTGAACTCCTGCGTCGGTTCTGCCTGCGCCAAGGACCGGAACCGGGCGACTGCACAGGCGCTCGAGAACTTTTTCGAGCTCGCCCTGGACTGTTCGCGCATCGGGCTGGCGCTGCCAACCAGAGAAGCCGGTACCGTCGTAATGCAACACTAACTGCACGCTGCGCGGCACACATGGGAAGCTAGCTCTGCGAAAGTTCGTGTCAAGCAAATCGCATTCTATATTTGACTTACACCGCACACCTTGTCACAATCGGGTATGCACTATGAATCGCATTCCTTACATATCGGCAAATGAGCGCAAAAGGTCTTCCCGGATTTGCGAATTCCCTTGCGTCGGCTGGGGAGCTTTCGGATGCACTCAGCGCGCTTTATGAGGAAGCCGCAGATGCTGATCGAAGCGCTGTAGTCGCGCTGCTGTGCAATGATCCTCGTCGTGATCTTTTTATCGAGCGGTTCGTTGCCGATAATAATGGCGTGCAGCGCGAGGATATCGCTATCGCATTCGACCACCTTCCAGCCCAGGTGAGAAAGCGTGTAATTGGTGGTCAGGCATTCGTGGAGTTCGGTGAGCAATCCACCGATTTCATGAAGCTGCTCGGACTTCCGCCCTCGGAAGGGGCGACTCTGTCAATGCGCGGATTCCTGCTGGACAATGAGCTTGCGGGAGCGCTCGCCCTCGTAGAACCGAAGAAGCGATTCGGCGGACGCGTGCTGGACAAGCTGGTACCGGCTGCGGAGATGTTTGGTCTCGCGTATTCCCGCCTGATGGAGCACGAGGCCCGCATGGAAGCCGTCCGGACCCTAGAAGACATCACCCGCTCCATCCACACCGAATACGAGCGCACAGTCGCCGAGCTCGAGAGCCGGCTGCATTCAGCCCAGGATGCCTCGCTCCCGGGCCGGAGCTCCGACAATGGCCGCTCGGCGGAACTGGAGCGTTCACTTCAGAGCGCGCTCAACGACTCGCGTGTGACAGCGCAAAAACTTGCGGCCGTGGATCACCAGGTGGGGGCCGCCGTCTCCAAGCTGGAACACGCACACATGGAGCTGCACCAGCAGACGGAGATTGCCCGCCGCCACAGCGATCTCATTCACACAATCCGACAGCGACTGGAAGGCGCGTTGGAGTCACCTGATTTGAGAGCGGTAATCGACGACCTGCTGCGTTCGCTGCGGAACTACGAGTAAGTTGCGTCAGCAATGACATCCATTCCCGAAAGTGCGGTCCAGGCCGCAATCAAGAAGCTTGCATTTCAGGAGCCCCTGACCTCGGCAGACGCGACAGCCGCATTCGACCAGGTAATGAAGGGCAACGCCACGGCCACACAGGTGGCCGCCTTGCTGGCCGGGCTGCGCGTGAAGGGCGAGAATGCAGGCATTGTTGCCGGTGTAGCTCGCGCCATGCGGAACGCGATGGTGCGCCTACCTGCGTCTAATCCCGACGAGCTGGTGGATACCTGCGGAACCGGGGGCGGGAGCGTGCAAACTTTCAATATCTCCACCGCTGCAGCGCTGCTTGCGGCAGGAATGGGAGTTCGCGTTGCCAAGCACGGAAATCGATCATTCACTTCGCGGTGCGGAAGCGCGGACGTCCTGGAAGCTCTGGATGTCCGGATTGAGGTCGATCCGGATCACATGGCCAGGACACTCGAAAGCGCGGGTCTTGTTTTTATGTTTGCGCCCTTGATGCACCCGGCCATGAAGCATGTCGGCCCGGTGCGTCGCGAGCTGGGAATTCCAACGGTGATGAACGTTGTCGGTCCTCTGGCGAATCCGGCGTCCGCCCAGCGCCAGGTAATTGGCGTTGCGGAGCTGGCGCGCGGGCCAATGCTCGCAGAAGCGCTAATAGAGCTCGGCACATTTCACAGCATGGTCGTGCATGGCGAGCCGGGCCTGGATGAACTGTCGCCGATGGGTGCCACGCACGTGTGGGAAGTCCGGGATGGCAAAATGAAACAGTGGACGATCGAGCCGGGCGACTTTGACATGGAGTTGGCGACGGCCGATCAACTGGCTGGTGGATCGCCTGAGGACAATGCGCGGATCATCGTCGAAGTCCTGAGCGGGAAGGGAAATCCGGGTGCGGAGGCGGCCGTTACTCTCAACGCGGCCGCCGCGATGTATGTCGGGGGTAAGAGTACGGATCTTAAATCCGGAGTCGTTGCGGCGCGGTCAGCACTGAAGGAGGGCGCGGGGATGCTCGCCTTGGGAAGACTCCGAGCGGCGTACGGCTAGTAGTCATTTGTAACGTCCTACTGTAGAATTACTTAGACATCCGAATGTCTAGTACTTTCTAAGCACTCCGACCACGGTTCCCTGGATTGAAACATCGTTCTCATGGACGTAAATGGGACTCATCATTTCGTTGGCCGGCTGCAGCCTGATCCGGCCGTCTTTTTCGCGATAGAACTTCTTGACGGTCGCTGACGTTCCGTCGATCAGGGCGATGACCATTTCGCCGTTATCGGCCGACTGCTTTCCGTTCACGACGACAAAATCGCCATCCCGGATCTGCTCATCGATCATCGAATTTCCGCGAACGCGCAGGACGTAATGATTTCCGCCCCGGCGGACAAAGTCTTCCGGAACGCCGATTGTCTCGTGGGTCTGAACGGCTTCGATCGGCATGCCTGCGGCGACTGTTCCCATGAGCGGAAGCAACACAGACTTTGGCATCGCCTCTGAGGGAAGCACCTCTATCCCGCGACTTTCGTTATATGCGCGCTTGATATAGCTCTTGCGCTCAAGATTGCTCAAATGCTCGTGTACGGTCGCGAGCGAGTTGTAGTTAAATTGCCGAGCGATCTCCTCGAAACTGGGTGCGTACCCCTGTTCCTCGGTGTAAGAGGCCAAATAATCCAGAATTTCCCGCTGCCGCTTGGTCAGGGACATGTTCCTGATGAGCTGATTGTGGGCCTACCGAACAATTGCCGAATTGAACGATAGCCGAACAGGTACCGAAGCGCAAGAATCTTTTCAGCGTGAGTGGATTCCCCCCGCGGGGACGCTCGGGGAATTGGTGCGCGCCACATCTGCGCGCGTTCATCGGGGAGACGAGAAGTTCGTGGGTTTGATCCCGTCTTTCGCGGCGGCGCTTCGACAGGATTTCGTCGCGCTGATCGCGGAAATAAAGAGGTCGTCCCCGTCCAAGGGAGTCATTCGTGCCGACCTCGACGCGGGCAGACAGGCGGCCGAATTCGAGCGCGGAAAGGCTTCTGCAATCTCTGTGTTAACAGAGCCGCTACGATTCGGCGGCAGCCCGATGGATATCGGGCGTGTCAAGACCGCGTCTGCGCTTCCCATCCTCAAAAAAGATTTTCACTCAACTCCCGAACACATTCTTGCTGCCAAGGCGATGGGTGCGTCGGCGGCGCTGCTGATTGTGCGGGCTGTACCGCCTCAGCGTTTGCGCGAATGCATTGTTGTTGCGCACGAGAATGCGATCGATCTCCTGGTTGAAGTGCACCGCGAGGAAGAGCTGGATTTAGCCCTCGCCAGCGGTGCATCAATTATCGGCGTCAACGCGCGCAATCTGGAAACGCTCGAGATGGATGAGACGGTTCATGAGCGACTGATTCCGAAAATCCCCCGCAATGTGATTGCGATAGCGGAAAGTGGTATGACCTGGCGCGTGGATGTGCGGCGCGCCTCTGAGCTGGGTGCTGACGCTGTACTTATCGGATCGAGCCTGTCTGAGTCGGAAGACCTGCCGACTCTTCTCAAGTCCCTGACCACTGTCGTGCGCAAAAGTGATGTCCGTCCAGATTAAGTTTTGTGGGATGATGCGCACGCGCGATGTCGAGATGGCCGTGCACCACGGTGCAGCTTACGTTGGTGTGATCATGGCAGGCGGGCCCCGGAATCTTTCCCTGCGAGATGCAGTCGCGACGCTTGCTCCCGCGCAGGGAAGAGCAAAACGGGTCGCCGTGGTTCGTGTGGGTCGCCCGGAAGAGGTTGCTGACCTGGGCCGACAGTTTGATGTACTCCAGCTGCATGGAGATGCCACGCCGTCTGACGTCTCCGCACTGCGCAATCTTTTCGACGGTGAGATCTGGACGGTGGTGCGCACTGAAGTGGCGGAACTTCCCGCCTACATCCACGAGCTGTATTCGCTCTCCGATGCAATAGTCTTTGACAAGAAAGTGGAAAGCGGACTCGGCGGTACGGGTGAGCGTCTCGACTGGAATGCCCTCGCGGCTTCGCTTGGCTCTCGTCGCGCAGGGCGAACAATTCTCGCAGGTGGTTTGACGCCTGCGACTGTTGGTGAAGCAATCCGCACGCTGCATCCCGACCTTGTCGACGTGTCGTCAGGCGTTGAGAATGCACCGGGTATCAAGAACCATGACCTGCTTCGTGACTTCGCGGCCGCTGTGAAGAGCGCCGAGGATTCGCAGTAATGCAGGATGATCGGTTCGGTGATTTTGGCGGGCGTTACGTTCCCGAAACGCTGATTCCTGCGCTGGAGGAGCTTGACGCCGAGTTCGAGCGGGCGATGGCCGACAAGGATTTCCGGGATGAGCTCAACCATCTCCTGGTTGATTATGTAGGGCGTCCTTCGCCGCTCTCATTTGCGCCGCGTCTTTCCGAAAAAGTTGGTGCCAGGGTCTACCTGAAGCGCGAAGACCTGAATCACACAGGCGCGCACAAAATCAACAACACAGTTGGGCAGGCCCTGCTCGCACGGCGCATGGGGAAGCGGCGCATCATTGCAGAAACTGGCGCGGGACAGCATGGCGTCGCGACTGCGACCATCTGCGCGCGCTTTGGACTCGAGTGCATCGTGTACATGGGCGAAGAGGACATCCGTCGCCAGAGTCTCAACGTGCACCGCATGAAGCTGCTCGGCGCCACGGTGGTCCCCGTAACCTCTGGCACCCGTACGCTAAAGGACGCAACCAGCGAGGCGATCAGGGACTGGGTGACCAACGTGCTCACCAGCTATTACATCATTGGATCGGTGGTTGGTCCAGCGCCATACCCGCGGATTGTGCGTGCATTTCAGTCGATTATTGGCGAGGAAGCCAAGGGTCAGCTCATGGTACGCGAAGGCAAGCTGCCGAAGACTGTGGTTGCCTGCGTTGGCGGTGGAAGCAACGCGATGGGAATCTTTCACGAGTTCGTGAATGATTTGGAAGTCGAGCTTGTTGGAGTCGAAGCGGCAGGGCACGGTGTCGACTCCGGATCGCATTCGGCGTCACTTGCCAGAGGGCGGCCAGGCGTACTGCACGGGGCAATGACTTATCTTCTTCAGGATGAAGGCGGACAGATTCTCCCGGCGCATTCGATTTCCGCAGGCCTCGATTATCCGGGGGTCGGTCCAGAGCACGCCCAGCTCAGGGACAGCGGGAGAGGAACGTATGTGTCGATTACCGATTCCGAAGCTACCGATGCATTCAAGCTTCTCAGCGAACTCGAGGGAATAGTGCCGGCTCTTGAAACTTCCCACGCTGTCGCATGGGTCGCGCAGAATGCCGGCCGGTGGGAGGAGTCTGACTGCATCGTCATCTGCCTGAGTGGCAGAGGTGACAAGGATCTGGCGCAGCTTATCGAGATGGGTCTACTTTCGTCCTGATGACCGGGATGCAGCCAGATCCCTCCGAGGGACCGAAAGAGCTGAGTGTACCGCTCCCCGTAGTGACGCAACTGATGAACACGTTCACGAAGGCTGTGCGCGCGTATCAGCTGTACCTCCCCAACAATCCCATGTATTCGCGCGCCATTGATGGCGTGCGCGAGGCGTTTGCGGCTGCCTGGGCGCATACCGACGAGATAACGGTCCAGATCACCGAAGCGCAGTTCCGCATGGAAGGTGAAGTTGTGCTCGAGGAGCCGGGAAAGAGCGGGGACAGCCTTCCGTGGACTTTCTACAAGGACGGAATTCGCGAGCTCAAGTTCACGCAAAGTTTTGAGCAGGAGGAGCTTCCCCTGTTCCTCCAGATTTTGCAGAAGGCTCGCACCGCCTCGCCCGACGACGATGATCTACTCACTCTTATGTGGGAGCAGGAGTTCGCATACCTGCAGTACAGGTATGTGGATTTCGCGAGTGATTCAGGAGCCGGGCCGGTAGAGGCTCTCAAGTCGAGCGAACCTCCAGAACGGATCGACGCTCCCAGGGA